>NZ_CP188815.1:3257500-3557500 GCF_050058155.1 Terasakiella sp. 4MB5A
AAAAAAGTCGGCAATATTTTATTTGCCAGCCTAAACACTGGCGGTCGCGCATTACCTATTTATCGCTATGAAGATAAAGAAGGTCGGGTTGCCTATTACGATGATCAAGGTAAAAGCGCCCAAAAAGCGTTGATGCGGACCCCGATCAATGGCGCACGCCTATCTTCTGGTTTTGGCAAACGTCGTCACCCGATCCTTGGATATTCCAAAATGCACACAGGGATCGATTTTGCGGCACCGTCTGGCACGCCTATTTTTGCAGCTGGTGACGGTGTAATCGATTATGCAGCACGCAAAGGCGGCTATGGTAAATACATTCGTATTCGTCATAATTCAGAATATCAAACCGCTTATGCCCATATGCGTGCTTTCAAAAAGGGTATGTATAAGGGCAGACGTGTAAAACAAGGCGACATCATCGGTTACGTCGGCACGACAGGTCGTTCCACCGGCCCACACCTGCATTATGAAATCATCAAAAATGGCCGCAAAACCAATCCATTGCGTGTTCGTATGCCTGCTGGAAAGAAATTGGCAGGTCAAGAACTGGATCGTTTCTTTGCTGTAAAAAGCAAGTTCGAAACAGAATATGCGAAACTGGTCCCAACGACTTCTATTGAACGTCTAGCCAGTGCCGAGTAGGCCCGAGGCAATCTGATAATTTACATCAATAAGCCCCTGAAGCTTTTGCGGATGGGGCTTTTTTGCGACTTCATAACACGTCCGATCCACATAAAGACTGAGCGAGAGAAGATTCGCGCGGATATCCTCGCTTAAATGGTGACATGGTTCTTTTAAATCCGCCTGCACAATGGTCCAGAGCTTACGAGTATAATCCAAGGCTTCCATCAACAGTCGACGGTTGCCGTCAAATTCTTGTGCCTGCCTTAAAAGATGAACAGCTTTCATAAACGATTCGCCTTCCAGCGCACGTCCTTTTAAACCATTTTTATGGGTTTGATTGTAAGCATCATATCCGGTTTTGCTCATTACAAAATACGCTTAAAAAAGTCCCAGCAGCAGGCTTTCACCCTGTGCTAAAATCTTCTGACTTTGGAATGACAAATCACTGCGCACTTGCGCTGCCAATGCGGTTGCGGCGTCTTCATTCAAATCAGCATTTACCAATTTATCGACACCGTCTTGCAGAATATTACTTAAATCATCGGTAAAATTTTCACGTACATTAGAAATGGCGATATCAACAGCGTAATCGGATTGCGTACTTCGAACCTGAGAAACCGCGCTATTCACTGATGCGATTGCCGTGTCGATATCACTGAGTGTCGCAAACCCATTATAATCGGCATTGGCATCCCCGATATTGAGATCACTCACCGTATTGGATGCAATCAGGTTTTTGCCAAGAAAAGTCGCATCCCCGACCAGATTATTGATCTGATTGCGAACTTCATTAAACTGATCGGAAAGAGCTTGGCGTTCCTGTGCAGATTCAGCTGATTTCGCAGCCAGTGCGATCCCTTCCAACTGTTTTGCGAATTTCTCAACCGTATCCAAACCCAGAACCGAGGCTTGGTACCCCCCTTGTTCCAGTTGAAGCGCACCTTTTGCATTCCCAAGATCACTTACACGATCAATAAGGGCCTTGGCACGAAAATAATCGGCAGGGTCGTCATTGGGCTGACTAACACGCAAGCCTGTCGAAAGACGATTCGATCTTTCACGACTGACTTCCGCAATATTTTGTGTATTGCGGACATTGCGGCTAAAAGCTGTGCTTAGAAAGCTGACTTGTTCGACCATCACTTCATCTTTCACCTAATTCGTACCATTAGAATAGCAGAATTAAACAAAAAACATAAGTGATGGTCGTCACAGAGCCTTAAAGGTCGGCGGCACTGCGCCCATTTAGGGTCAAGCCTGCATCATCCGCCCCAATTTGTACGGTCGTTCCATCCTGAATACGTCCTTCCAGCATCAAAACAGCCAAAGGATTCTTCAAAGATTTCTGGATCACCCGTTTTAAAGGACGTGCCCCAAAGGCCGGATCATATCCGGCATTGGCCAACCAATGCAGGGCATCTTCGTCCAGTTCCAGCACGATTTTGCGATCACTTAGCAAGCTTTCCAGTCGTTTCAACTGAATATCGACGATACCCGCCATATGTTCGCGGAACAGACGGTGGAAGAGAATCACTTCATCCAATCGGTTATAAAATTCCGGTCGGAAGGAAGCGCGCACCACCTCCAAAACCTCTTCGCGAATTTCAGAAGAATCATGTCCTTCTTCCTGTGCGGCCATAATTTCGGCCCCTAAATTCGACGTTAGGATAATCAGAGTATTTTTGAAATCGACTGTGCGGCCCTGACCATCGGTCAAACGTCCTTCATCCAACACTTGCAATAAAATATTAAAGACATCGGGATGTGCCTTTTCAATCTCGTCAAACAGCACCAATTGATAGGGACGACGGCGCACGGCCTCGGTCAAGGCCCCGCCTTCTTCATATCCCACATAGCCCGGGGGCGCACCGATCAAACGGGCAACGGCATGTTTTTCCATATATTCGGACATATCAATGCGCACCAACGCATTTTCATCATCAAACATGAATTCTGCCAAGGCTTTGGTCAGTTCTGTTTTCCCAACCCCAGTCGGCCCCAAAAACAGGAACGATCCAATCGGTCGGTTAGGATCCTGCAAGCCTGCGCGTGAACGGCGAACAGCATCGGCAACCGCTTGCAAAGCTTCGCGTTGACCAATCACCCGTTTAGACAATTGATCTTCCATAAGCACGAGCTTTTCACGTTCACCCTGTAACAATTTATCAACTGGCACACCGGTCCAGCGCGATACGACAGAGGCAATATGTTCTTCACGCACCGCCTGTTCCATCGTGCGTTCCTGCTGCGAGCTTTCCGCCAGACGTAATTTTTCTTCCAACGCTGGAATTTCGCCATACAAAAGCTGAGAGGCTTTTTCCAGTTTGCCTTCCCGTTGGGCAATTTCAACGTCAATGCGGGCCTGTTCCAGAAGTTCTTTCACTTTGGTCGCATCTGCCAGGGCGTCTTTTTCTTCACGCCATGCTTTTGTCAGTGTGCCGGATTTGATCTCAAGATCTTCCAATTCGGTGACAATATCTTCTAAACGATCCTGTGATGCTTGGTCGCTTTCTTTTTTCAGGGCTTCGCGTTCAATTTTCAACTGGATAATACGGCGATCTAACTCGTCAATTTCTTCCGGCTTGGAATCAACCTCCATCCGCAGGCGCGAGGCGGCCTCATCCATCAAATCAATCGCCTTATCCGGTAAAAAACGATCCGTGATATAACGATTAGAGAGTGTTGCAGCTGCCACTAGGGCCGTATCGGTAATGCGAACCCCATGGTGCAATTCATATTTCTCCTTAATACCGCGCAAAATGGAAATACTGTCTTCCACTGTTGGTTCCGACACAAAGACAGGCTGGAACCGACGGGCGAAAGCCGCGTCTTTTTCCACATATTTACGGTATTCTGCCAAGGTCGTGGCACCGACACAGTGCAAATCGCCACGAGCCAAGGCCGGTTTCAACAGGTTGGATGCATCCATTGACCCTTCGGACGCACCAGCCCCAACCAAGGTGTGCATCTCATCAATAAACAGAATAATGTCACCATTGGCTGTTGCGACTTCTTCCAGAACTGCTTTTAAGCGTTCTTCAAATTCACCACGAAACTTGGCCCCGGCAACCAGCGCACCAAGATCAAGAACGAGTAATTGTTTTTCCGCCAGACTTTCCGGCACATCGCCTTGCACGATACGGTTGGCGAGACCTTCCACAATTGCGGTTTTCCCAACACCGGGTTCCCCGATCAAAACCGGATTATTCTTGGTTCGGCGCGAAAGAACCTGAATGGCGCGGCGGATTTCTTCATCGCGCCCAATAACCGGATCAAGTTTGCCCGCCGAAGCTGCTTCGGTCAGATTTCGGGCATATTTTTTCAAGGCGTCAAAATTATTTTCCGCATTGCGTGATGTTGCTTTTCGCCCTTTTCGCATGGCATTGATGGCACCATTCAGGTTTTGCGGTGTCACACCTGCTTCTTTCAACGCATCACCACAAGGTGTCCCTGTGGCCAAGGCACAAGCAAGTAACAACATATCGGTGGTGACAAACTCATCACCGGCTTTATCGGCAGCTTCTTCAGCTTGTTGCAGCAATTTGGCAATTTCACTGGACAGGTAAAGATTACCAGCCCCACTGCCTTCGACCTTGGGCATCGCGCTTAAGGCCCGCTCAACTGCTTTTTTTGCGGTTTTTGGTTTCCCGCCAGCAGCCTCAATCAAGCCAAAAGCGGCCCCTTCTTCATCATCAAGAAGAGCTTTAAGCAAATGCTCAGGTGTAAAGCGCTGATGGTTTTCACGCAAAGCCCCCTGTTGGGCAGCTTGCAGGAATCCTTGCGCACGTTCAGTATATTTTTCAATGTTCATGGTCTCAAACCTTTTTATGGTGATCGACAGCTTTCCGCCTCGGTCCTTCTTAAGAAGCAACAACTTGTGGAAAACCTCTGTCGGTTTAAGTTCTAAAATAGAATATGTCTCAAGCGTTGCATTGCGCAAGGTATGTTTTTCTGGCAAAGTTTATAGCGAATTAGAATAACCTTAAAAATACTTATACGAGGCTCAACATGTTTCATAAAACACTTGCACTCTGTACCATTGGCGCGACTTTTCTTGCCCTTTCAACCGCCTATGCACACGATGGTGCAACAGGGGTGATCAAAGAACGCATGGACCTGATGAAGATCATCGGGAAAAATACAAAAATGATTGCCCCAATGGCAACCGGAGGTGCTGATTTGGATATGAAAGCGATTGCCGCAGGTGCTGCAGCCATTTCAGAAGCTGCCAAACAAGCTGCAAACAAATTCCCTGAAGGGAGCCTTTCTGAAGAATCTGAAGCCAAACCAAATATCTGGACAGATTGGGCAAAATTCAGTGGCCTGATTGAAAGTCTCGCCGCAGATTCTGCTGTCCTTGCAATGTCCGCCTCCAAAGGCGATGAAAGTGCAATTTTACCGGCGTTTGGTAAAATGACCGGCAACTGTAAAACCTGTCATACTGAATTTCGTCTAAAGAAAAAATAAAGCATAATCCCTTTCATATTTTAATGACGCCCTAATTTGGATGGACACGATGAAACGCGCCGCCTTGTTCCTTATTCTCTTTTGCCTGACAACATCCCCACTTTATGCCGCCGGGAATGCTGAAAATGGAAAATATATATTGAATATGGGCGGTTGCGTTTCCTGTCACCACACACCAAACCAAAAAGATGCAGATTTAAGCGGCGGACTGGCCATTAAATCCCCATTCGGCACTTTTTACGTACCGAATATCACACCAGACCCCGACGTCGGGATCGGTGGATGGAGTGATGACGATTTCATTGCGGCAATGACCCAAGGCATTTCCCCGGACGGATCACATTATTACCCGGCTTTTCCTTATACTTCTTATAGCAAAATGACGCGTCAGGATCTTTTGGACCTGAAAGCCTACCTTGATACGGTAACGCCTTCTAAAAATGTCGTCCCCGAACACGACATCCCCTTCCCGTTTAATATGCGGTTTTTGATGATGGGATGGAAAATGATGTTCTTTGATGAAGGAACATTTACACCAAACCCGAATAAGTCGGCCGCCTGGAATCGAGGGGCCTACATCGTCAATGGTTTGGCCCATTGCGGAGAATGTCACACGCCTCGTAATAGCTTGGGTGGCAGCGACACATCCAAAAAATTTCAAGGTAATCCAAACGGTCCTGATAAAGAAAAAATCCCCAACATCCGCCCGAAAGGATGGGAAGAGGGCGACTATCGCACCGCCTTGCGCATGGGGATGACACCGGATGGTGATTTCCTTGGCGGGTCTATGGGACATGTGATTGCAAAAACCACATCAAAACTGACCAAAGATGACTTAAACGCTGTCATCACCTACCTTGTTGAATTTGAATAATCATGTCGATCCGCGCCCTGAAAACACTGATTGCCATTGATAAATACGGCAGTTTTGCTGCGGCATCTCAAAAACTGGGACTGACACAAGCCGCCGTCAGTTTACAGATCAAAAAATTGGAAGATGAATTTCAAACAGAGATTTTTGATCGCAGTGGACATAAACCGCATTTAAACACCAAAGGCCAGACGTTATTAAAAGAGGCCCGCCAAATCGTCACACAATATGACCGTCTCAAAGGGCTTCTTCATCAAGACGAATCTTTCAGTGGCCCCTTAATTATTGGTTCCATCAACACGGTTCAAGCTGCCCCTTTGCCTATCGTCATTCGTGAAATTCAAGACAGTCATCCCAATCTGCAAATCAGCATTAAGACCGGTTTATCTGCGGAACTAACACAAGCCGTTGAAGCCGGACAACTGGATTTTGCCATAACCACTGCCCCACAGATTATTTTACCGGCAACGATGACATGGCGGCCTTACTTTGATGAACGTTTTTTCGTCCTTGCCCCTAAAGATTTTGCAGAAGATACGCCTGCCGGTTTATTATCAAACCATCCTTATGTCTGTTTTGATCGTCGAGCTTGGGCTGGTCAAATGGTTGAACAACGCCTCAAACAAGATGGCATTGTCACCCAGGATGGAATGGAACTCGATTCCTTGGAGGCCACAATCAAAATGGCACAAGCCTCGCTTGGCGTTGCTGTTGTTTCCCTGCCTGATCATCGCGCCCAAAAATTGGGCCAAACCATGAAAGTCGTTCCCTTCAGTGATCCACCGCTTTATCGCAGTTTAGGGTTGATGCATAAGAAAGAAAGCCCGTGGGATCACATTATTGGTGCCTTTTTCCACTCCCTACAGCATCACACCGCCGCGCCAAACTTAAATTATTTTTAATAATTCAGTTAATTTTATAAACTTTTATTTAATTAAAAGATCTCGTACTACTGGCTTCCCCCTTCTTTGTGATTTGAGGCCAGTTATGCTCATCACCATCAATGCCCTTCTTCCCATTCTCAGCCTGATTGCCCTTGGGACATTTTTAAAACGTACAAATTTTTTCGATCCACATCTTTGGCCTGCACTTGAAAAACTTAGCTATTATGTGCTAACGCCTATTTTGTTGGTTTATGTACTTTCCAGTAAAAGCCTTGACCAAATGCCATGGCGAGACATTGCATTAGCCGTCGATATACCTATCCTTCTGGCCGCTTTAACTTTTTGGATCAGCCGTTATCTCAGTAAAAATATCAGTGCGGAACGTTTCACTTCTCTCTTTCAAGGCGGTGTGCGTTTCAACACATTTGTTGGTCTGGCAATTGCACAAGAGCTTTACGGAACACAAGGTCTGATTATCGGGGCACTTGGTGCCGGTTTTATGATTGTGCTGATCAATCTGCTATGCGTCACCACGTTTTCCATTTCTTTGAACCGAGGCACCAGCATTTTCAAAACGGTCATATCTCAGATCATCAAAAACCCTCTGATCATCGGATGTTTGGTTGGCCTTTTGCTTAATTTTTCCGGATTAACCATGCCGACGGCTTTCTCAAAAACCTTGGAAGTCATTGGCAGGGCCAGCTTGCCGGTTGCCTTGATGACGGTCGGTGCGGCGTTGCAATTTAAAGCCCTATATAAAAACAAGGGGTTATCCTGTTTAGTCGGCATTATTCAATTCTTGATTAAACCCGTCAGTACTGCTGTTTGCTGTTACCTCTTAGGTCTGAACGGCATAACAGCAGCTACATTGATTTTATTTTTATCAACCCCCACCGCCCCGTCTTCCTATATTTTATCGCGTCAATTGGGGGGGGATCACGAAATCATGGCGACGATTATCACACAACAGACCTTGTTTGCTTTTTTATCACTGCCTGTCACCATTTGGCTCTTGCAATATTTCATCCCCCAGTAAAAAAAACGCCCGATCAAAAGACCGGGCGTTTTTATCTGTAGAAGCTGCAAAATATTAGCTGGCTTCTTTTTCCGTATCCGTAGAAGCATCCGCATCATCTGCTTTTTTACGGCGTGTGCGAGTGGTTTTCGGTGCATCGGATTTTTCTGTTGTCGTTTTCCGGGTTGTCGTACGACGGGTTGTCGCACGGCGTTTTGGTTTTTCTTCAACCTCAGCAGCCGATTCATCTTCCTTAGATTTACTGTCCACATCTACCGGACGAGCCAGAAAATCAGGAACAGCGTTGCTACCGCCCCCTAACTTGGGTTTGTCGTCTTCCACTTTTTTACGTGTTGTGGTGCGACGAGTCGGTGCACGGCGTTTTGGTTTTTCTTCTACAGCTTTTTCAGCAGGTTTTTCTGCATCATCTGTTGAAGTATCCGCATCTTCAATATCCACTTTAACGGATTTTGTTACGCGTTCGGCATCATCATTGCCATCATCGTCGTCAGTCTGAACATCATCATCAGCACCTTGCGCTTCAAAGTTTTCATCCTGTTCAGATTTTGGCTTGGGCGCATATAAAGCTGCAATACGACCATAATGGTCCGCATGTTGAAAAAGACTTTCTGCCAAAACACGATCACCGGCAGAAATGGCATCTTTTGCCAATTGCAGGTATTTTTCAAAAACCTGTTTGGCTGTCCCGCGAATACGTCCCTGTGGGCCATTACTGTCGTAATTCTGGTTACGGTTGCCACCATGATTGTGACGGCGATTGTTGTTATGGTTATGGCCCCGGCCACGCCCACGACGATTGGTTTGATTATTGGAGCCTTGTCTCATGGATCCTGATATATAAAAAGAGATAACCCATTTTCCAAAACAAGGTGTATTCACCTTCATCTGCCCTTCTTAGGGGGTCGACGATATTGTTCTGGAAGTCTTTGCTAAATGACGGAATACCAAGAGCCGACAGTTTTACCGAGCGGCTTTCCAATGTGTCCGTTACAACCCCCAACCTATAGAGGTTTCACTTGTTTTCCAAGCCTTTTTTAAAGTTTTTTGCGAATTATTACACATCTTTCTATTCCAGACAGATCTTTTGGTCTTTCCAAAACATATAAACCTGCTTTTTCCATCAATTCAGAAACAGCATCCCCTTGATTTATACCGATTTCCAGAACAGCCAAACCGTCCTCACACAACATCCCACCTAAAGCCAAAGCCAATTTACGATAATCATCCAATCCATCCAGCCCGGCAAATAAAGCGCTGTCCGGTTCAAATTGCACGACTTCCGGTGCCAGCGTCTCTTTGTCCATTAAGGCAATATAGGGAGGATTAGATAAAATCAGATCAAACTGTTCTGAAATATCCGCTCCCCAATTGCCAAGTCGAAAATGACTACGCGGCTCCAACCCCAAATTTCGCGCATTTTCTTTCGCAACATCGAGGGCTGCGGAACTAATATCCACACCAAGACCACTTGCCTGTTGATATTCAGACAAAACTGTCAGCAACAAGCATCCCGTCCCGGTTCCCAAATCCAGAACACGCAGCTTTTGGGTCGTATCAGGGATGTAACGTAAAACCGATTCAATCAATGTTTCGCTATCAGGGCGCGGGGTCAATGTATCTTTCGTTACTTTAAACGGCAGACTCCAGAATTCCCGTTCCCCCAAAATGTGAGACATCGGTTCCCTGCCTTCCCGGCGCCTAAGCAAGACCTCCAGACGATCCAAATCATCTTGAGAAACATCGCGTTCTGGATAACCGATCAGGATTTGCGTTTCCACCCCAAGCACATGGCACAATAAAAGGCGTGCTTCAAAACGAGCATTCTCAATTCCGGCTTTTTCAAGCCGTTCACAAGTCAACTGCATTGCATTGGCAATCGTGGTCATAATGACACAACCTGCTTTTATGAAAGTTCCGCCAATTTCTGCGCCTGATCTTCAGCGATCAAGGCATCGATCACTTCATCCAGATCGCCTTGTAAAACTTCATCCAAACGATAAAGCGTCAGGTTGATCCGGTGGTCGGAAATACGGCCTTGCGGGAAGTTATAGGTGCGAATACGTTCAGACCTGTCCCCAGACCCCACTTGATTTTTACGATCTGCGGCCCGTTCTGCATCCAATTGCTGACGTTCATGATCATACAATTTTGCCCGCATCATTTTCATCGCCTGATCCTTGTTTTTGTGCTGGGACTTATTGTCCTGACACTGTGTCACAAGGCCGGTCGGTATATGGGTAATCCGTACCGCTGAATCTGTTGTGTTAACGTGCTGCCCCCCTGCCCCTTGGGACCGATAAGTATCAATGCGCAAATCTTTTGCTTCCACTTTGATATCTACATCTTCAGCTTCGGGCAATACGGCAACCGTGGCAGCCGATGTATGAATGCGTCCACCGCTTTCCGTTGCGGGCACACGTTGCACACGATGTACGCCGGACTCGTATTTAAAGCGGGCAAATACGTTTTTACCTGTAATGTTGGCTGAAACCTCTTTGAAACCGCCAATACCGATTTCATTGACATCCAACAATTCAAATTTCCAGCCCATGCGTTCTGCATAACGTTGATACATGCGGTAAAGATCAGCTGCAAAAAGCGCGGCTTCATCTCCGCCTGTCCCTGCACGAATTTCAAGGATAGCGTTCTTTTCATCAGCTTCGTCTTTAGGCAACAACATCAACTGAACATCACGTTCCAGTTCCGGCACCCGTTTTTTTAAATCGTGATACTCGGCTTCTGCCAGCTCTTTCATTTCCGCATCACAATCGGGGTCTGCCAGCATTTGTTCGCACTCGGTCATTTCCGCCTGTGCGCCACGCAAGGCATTCACCACTTCCACAACAGGTGTCAGCTCGGCATATTCCTTGGACATTTTCGTAAATTCAGACGCATTCAACGATGAAGCATCCGACATTAACGCCGCAAGTTCCTCATGCCGGTTAACAACCTGGCTTAGCGCTTCCTGAAAACTCATTTTCTACCTTCAATCTTTCTTGAGGAAAAGTTGTTCGACAAGATCGCTTGCCGCTTCCCACTCTTTCTTTTTCTTAACAGCTGCGAGTGCGCGCAGTTCCTCGCTTGGTGTATGAAGCAAGCGATTAATAAGCAAACGGGTTGCTTTATCCGCATCATTTCCATGTAAAGCCAAGACAGCCTGACGTTCCGTTTCAAATCGATCACGCAAGGAACTGACCAAGGGAACGGCTGTACGTTCTTCCTTGCCCCGGAAGAATTCATGTAAATCCTTGTCCAAAATCGCAGAAGCCGCTCGCGCTTCGGCTTCGCGTGAGGCCCGTCCTTCCATTGCGACACGTTCCAGATCGTGAAGATCATATAAAAACGCACCATCCACATCATTTACCGCCGGGTCTACATCGCCGGGAATACCCGTATCAATCAAGAAAATCGGTTTATTTTTTCGAAATTGTAATGCTTTAGTCACCATATCGGCACTCACGACGCGAGTACGCTTATTCATCGAGGTCACAATAATATCGGCTTCGCATGCCAAACGATTTCGGTTGTCAAAATCATCAAAATGGCAGGATAAATGACGGGCAATCCGTTGGGCACGGCCCGCAAAGGAATGAATACAGGTAAAATCAGCTAATCCCGCTTCAATCAGGTTTTGCGCGGTTAATTCCCCCATATCGCCCGCGCCGATCAACAGCCCACGACAACGGGTCAAATCGCCATGTAATTCCTTGGCAATTTGAACGGCAACAGATGCGATGGAAACAGGGCGTTCCCCTACGGCAGTTTCTGTGCGAACCCGTTTTGCGGTTCCATAAGCGGCCTGAAAAATACGTTCCAATTCCGCGCCGACACTGCCGGCTTCCACCGCCAAACGATGAGCATCTTTCACCTGCGCAACGACTTGGGGTTCCCCCACCATCAAACTATCAAGCGAGGCGGCAACCCGAAAAATATGGCGAACGGCCTCTTTTCCTTCATGCACATACAACTGGCTTGAAATAGTATGGGTATCCAGTTCTGCGCGCTCTGCTAAACGCGCGACAATCAGTTCGTGCGCGCGCGCCGGATTATGATCAACGCAATGGACTTCCACCCGATCACAGGTGGATACCACAAGGCATTGTTCCACCCCATCGTCTTTCAGTTTATCCAAAAAGGGAATGACTTCCGGCTCGTCCAGAAACAGACGATCACGCAAAGCAAGGGAGCTGGAACGATGGTTCGCGCCAATCACCAAAACTTTCGCATCACTTGAAAACAGACCAGCCATCGGATTTTCAATTACCCTTTTGCACGTTCAATCAAAGCAGGCAGTCCATCCACAGAAACCTGAACCTGATCACCTGTGTTCAGATCGCG
This sequence comes from Terasakiella sp. 4MB5A, assembly GCF_050058155.1. Taxonomy (GTDB): domain Bacteria; phylum Pseudomonadota; class Alphaproteobacteria; order Rhodospirillales; family Terasakiellaceae; genus Terasakiella; species Terasakiella halodenitrificans. The sequence goes on from NZ_CP188815.1 coordinate 3,269,721, forward strand.
GAACATCACCTCGCCTTCGTTACATTCCGACATCCCTACGATGATTGCAACAAAAGCATTCAGTTTATTCGCTTTATTCAAACGTTTCTTAAAATTCCCGCTATAGCCCTGTTCAACAATATAACCTTCCTGACGCAAACGATTGGCAACCAAAAAGGCATCGTCCTGATGTTCATTTGCCGCCGGAATCACCACAATAGGGCGAGGTAGTTCAACTTTGTCTTCCCCCAGCATCAAGGCCAGACGTTCCACACCGGATGCCCATCCCACGCCGGGAACCTGCGGTCCGCCCATCATCTTGATCAGACCATCGTAACGCCCGCCTGCTAAAACAGTACCTTGTGCCCCCAATGTATTGGTCGTAAATTCAAAGGCGGTGTGGCAATAATAATCCAAGCCGCGCACCAGACGCGGGTTTTCCACATAAGGAACGCCCAGCATATCCAGCCCACGTTTCACTTCGTCATAAAAAGCTTGCGACGTTTCGTTCAGGCATTCACCCAATAGTGGCGCATCTTTTACAATTTCCCGATCACCTTCATCTTTGGAATCAAGAATACGCAGCGGATTTGTCACCAGACGTTTTTTGCTGTCTTCTGATAATTTATCTTCAAACTGACTAAGATAAGCCACCAGCTTTTCACGGTATGCATTGCGGCTTTCGCTATCTCCCAGACTGTTAAGTTCCAAAGTCACCACATCTGCGAAACCCAACTCTTTTAAGAAATGATATCCTGCGGCCACCACTTCAATATCGGCTTGCGGGCTATCAATACCGATTAACTCAATCCCGACTTGGTGGAACTGACGCTGGCGTCCTTTTTGCGGGCGTTCATAACGAAACATCGGGCCGTAATAAAAATGTTTAACCGGCGTTTCCTGCTGCAATCCATTGGAAATGAACGAGCGGCAAATGCCAGCTGTCCCTTCAGGGCGAAGTGTAATCTGGTCATCGCCTTTGGTCACAAAAGAAAACATTTCCTTGGTCACAACATCCGATGTCTCGCCAAGTGTGCGTGAAAAAACTTCGGAAAATTCAAAAATCGGTGTAATGACCTCATTAAAGCCATAACGTTCACAAATCGAACGCGCGGTTTCCGTTACATGACGGTGCAAAGCGCGCTCTTGAGGAAGGAGATCGTAAGTGCCTTTAACAGGTTGTAATCCAGCCATGATTATTCTTCTTTCTGTGCTTCGATTTGTGCAGCTTTTTGTTCAACCAACTGCACGATATGGTCGATCATTTCTTCACTTGAGGTATTGTGATCAGGCACGCCGCCGACATAAACCTTGTGGCTTCCGCCCCCACCCCCGGTTAAACCGATATCGGTTTCACGCGCTTCACCGGGACCATTTACTACGCACCCAATGATAGACAATGTCAAAGGTGTGCGAATATGTTGCAAACGGTCTTCCACTTCCGCCACCGTTTTCACCACATCAAAGCCCTGACGGGCACAAGATGGGCAGGAGACGACCTTGACCCCACGGGTACGTAAACCCAGCGATTTTAAAATATGGTAGCCGACTTTAACTTCTTCCACCGGATCAGCAGACAGGGATACACGCAACGTATCGCCAATACCAGCCCATAACAAATTGCCGATCCCGATAGAGGATAAAACCGTTCCAGCCTGTAATCCACCGGCTTCTGTAATTCCGAGATGCAAGGGATAATCGCAAGCTTCCGCCAGTCCTTGATAAGCCGCAACGCCTAAAAAGGCATCGGATGCTTTCACACTGATTTTAAATTCAAAGAAATCATTATCTTCGAGAATGCGGGCATGGTTCAGCGCACTTTCCACCATCGCTTCGGGGCAAGGCTCGCCATATTTTTCCAGCAAATCTTTTTCCAGTGATCCGGCATTTACACCAATGCGCATGGAACACCCATTATCTTTGGCCGCCTGAACTACTTCGCGTACACGTGCCGCAGATCCAATATTACCCGGATTGATCCGCAGGCAGGCAGCACCCGCTTCTGCAGCCTCGATCCCGCGTTTGTAATGGAAATGGATGTCGGCCACGATCGGTACATTGACCTGTTTGATGATATCTTTCAGGGCGGCTGAAGAATCTTCATCCGGCACCGAAATACGCACGATATCAGCACCAGCCTCTTCCATCGCCAAAACTTGGCGAACCGTTGCATCAACGTCGGTGGTCAATGTATTGGTCATCGATTGCACCGAAATCGGCGCATCGCCACCAACCAACACATCACCGACACGGATTTGACGGGACTTTCGACGGATGATATCTCTATAAGGGCGCACAGACATAGCGATCAAAGCTCATCACAATTAAACAGAATGCGCCTTATAGCTTATATTTTGGGCTAAAAAAAGGACTGATATGTCTTGTCGGTATGCAAACAGGTCAACGGGGAAAAGTTTAACTTTCCACTGCCTTCCCCGCCAATAATTTTTCGGGGTTGATCAAGACTTTGCGGCGGACTTCACCCGCATCACCAATTGACGGAACTTTCGTACCATCCACATAAATTTCCAGCCCCCCCGCATTCCCTGTGCGCAGGATCAAACCTTGCGTTTGAGGGATTTGATATTCTTCACCTTCGTTTAAAACCTGCGTATGGATAACGTTACCATCTGTGTCCGTGACTTGAATCCACGAATAATCAACCGCTTTCAACATAACTTTTTCAGTCATGACTTGCGGTTCAGCAGGCGCTTCGTTTTCAACAGCAGCCGGTGCTGCGGCTGACGTTTCTTCAATTTTTTCTTCGATGGCGGTGGGTGCTGTTTCTGTCTCAATCGTCGGGGCCGTTGCTGTTTCAGCCGTAACCACAGCTACAGTTTCTTCAACTTTCTCTTCTACAGCTTCGACCACTTTTTCAGCTGTTTCTTCAACAACGGTTTCCGGTGCTGTTTGTGGCTCAATTTTTTGTTCGGCTTGCTCTTCTGTTACGGCTTCGTTATTGACTTTTTCGTTCAATTTAACGGTTTCGACAACCTGCGCTGATTCATTTGTTTCAGCTTTCGCTTTTTCCAAAGACTCCATCGCTTTTTGTGCCATATCCTGTGCGTCAGCTTCACTCACCTGTTCAGTGGATACAGAAGGCGTTTTCTCATCCGTCACTGGTTCCTGTGCAGTTTCTACAGCAGCCGGCGTTTCTTCTTTCTGTCCATTTTTAACACGGTCCATCATTTCGGAAAATTTAGCCGGCAGATCAGGTACCAATTCTGCAACACTGCGGTCTTGCGAGGATAAAAAATACCACCCGCCATAAGCAGCCGCCAAAATAACCAGACCAATCATGATAATCGCGCCGCCCGGTACGGATTGTTCCGTCACCGGCGAAGGAAACATCAATTCGGAACGCCCTTCAAGACCGTCAACTTCCTGCTTGAAGCGTTTGACGACCTCGCCTGAATCAAGACCCAGATGTTCCGCATACGCACGGACAAATCCAACAACATAGGTTTTACCGGGCAATTCGTCGTAACGTCCCCCTTCGATCGCTTCCAGATAAATGTAGCGAATTCGTAAGACTTGGGAGATAACCTGCAGCTCCTGACCAGCACGTTCACGCGTCGTTTTCAGTAATTCACTGACGCCCGGCCCCGTAAATACCGGTTCCTGTTGTGCATTACGCCCTTTATTTTTCATCATGGCTCCTCAAGTCCCAGACCGATTGAAGCTTACACTATATGCGCTTTTTGTTAACAATCTGTATATGGATTACAACGCGATGTCACGGTCTTTCGCAAATTGGCGCAGAACAGGACGCAAACTGTGGCGAGACTTACCGGCTTGTTTGTGTAAAAAGTTTTCCAACTGTGACAAATTCAAGGACCGGATCATCATTTTCACCGGCCCGACAGACGAAGCCGACATGGATAATTTGCGAAAGCCCAAGCCAACAAGCGCCATCGCATCCAACGGGCGTCCGCCCATTTCACCACACAAGCTTAATGTCACGCCGGTCTCATTGCATTTATCAACAACGGTTTTCAACGCATTCAACATCGGTGGTGACAAAGTATCATAACGCCCGGAAATACGCGGATTACCACGATCAACCGCATAGAGGAACTGGAACAGATCGTTCGATCCAACAGACAGGAAATCAATTTTTTCAAGCAGGCTATCCAACTGAAACATCAAAGAGGGAACTTCCAGCATCACACCGACATTCACGCGTGACGGCAGACGATGTCCTTTGATGCTTTCGCGTTCAATCTCCATATCCAGAAGACGGCGCGCTTGTACAAATTCAGCAACTTCCGCAACCATCGGAAACATCACGTTCAATTCCCGTCCACCACACGCCCGGATCAAACCACGCAATTGTTGACGTAACAAATAAGGACGATCCAACGTTACGCGAATAGCACGCCAACCCATCGCCGGGTTTTCTTCCCCCTGATTATTCCAATAAGGCAGTACCTTGTCCCCGCCGGCATCCAGCGTGCGAAAGACAACTGGTTTGCCGTCGGCTTCATCCATAATTTTTTGATACAATGAAACTTGTGCTTCCACACCGGGAATATCAGAACGGGCCATAAACGGAATTTCAGTACGATAAAGCCCGACCCCGTCAGCCCCCACTTCTTTCAAGTGTTCCAGATCAACCAGCAAACCCGCATTTACATTTAACGAGACAAGCACACCATCTTTTGTGACAGCCGGTTTATCACGTAAAGCCGCATAGACTTCGCGTTGGCGAATACGTGCCTTCACATTATTTTTAAAGGCAGATAAAACATCTTCACCCGGACGAATAAAAATCTGTCCATTATTACCATCTACGACAATAGGGTCACCGGCTTCGATGCGCGACAGGGCACTTTTGACTTGCCCGACCACCGGAATATCCAGCGCACGCGCAATAATCGCCACATGGGATGTCGCCGATCCTTCTTCCAAAACAAGGGCGCGTAACCGGGTGCGGTCATAATCCAGCAATTCCGCCGGTCCCATGTTTTTGGCAACCAAAACCGCATGTTCGGGAATATCTTCGGGGGCAAGTTTTTCAACACCGACCAGATGTTGCAACAACCGATTGGCCAAATCCTGTAAATCATTGACGCGTTCACGCAAATAAGGATCTTGAACCTGCGCCATACGGGCTTCGGTATCATCATGAACTTTTTGCACAGCGGCTTCGGCAGTTAGGCCTGTTTTAATGGCCTCGCGAATACGGCCAAGCCAGCCTGCGTCTTCGGCAAACATACGATATGTTTCAAGAATATCGCGATGCTCATCATCCAGACTTTCCGACGATTGCAGCATATCATCCAACGCCCCGTGCATTTCGCTTAAGGCATTGCGCAAACGTTCCAGTTCTGCTTCTGGATCTTCGGCGACAAAGCGGGAAATAACGACACGGGCTTCATGCAAAATCGCGTCACCCATACCGATCCCGGCATTCAACGTGGACCCTTCCAGACGCAACGGTAACATGGCGATACCGTCAGTAGGCAGGGTTTCTTCTTTATTGATCAACTCGCCACTGCCAACCAGTTCGCCAATAATCATGGCGACAGTTTGCAGGGTTTCGACTTCTTCTTCGGTATAATGACGTTGTGTCTTGTTCTGGATAACCAGAACCCCAAGGACGCGTCCCATGCGCAACAAGGGAACACCCATCATAGAATGGTAATCTTCCTCCCCCGTTTCCGGGCGATAAACATATGACGGGTGGTCTTTAGCTTCCGACAGGTTCATTGGACGGCCCGAAGCCGCGATTGCCCCGACAACCCCTTCACCAACCCGCAAGCGGGTCAGGTGGACCGCATCCAGTTTCAACCCCTTGGTCGCGAACAGTTCCAGAACCTCGCCCGCGCGCATAATGTAAATGGAACAAACTTCCGCCACCATGTCGGTCGCGACAATATTCGTCACCAATTGCAGGCGTGTTTCCGCCGTCGCATCTGCTGCCATAACGGAGCGCAGACGCGACAAAATTCCTTTCGGGGCAATTGCTGAACGACCGGGGATCATAACCTGATTGCGATTAGGCCGATTGACGTGTCTCTAGGACGGCACACGCCTGTTCGACCAATTCCTCCAAAATTTCCAAAACGGGTTGTTCTTTTTTGACCATGCCAACGGATTGACCGGCCATGACCGAACCAAATTCTACATCACCATCAATGGCCGCGCGTTTCAACGCACCAGCCCAAAAATGTTCAATTTCCAACTGCGCGGCTTCTTTTCCAAGCTCACCATTGTTGAATTTCTCAATAACGCGGCGCTGCGTCGCCATAAATTCCTCAGTCCCTTTATTGTTCAAGGCACGAACTGGAATAACAGGGAAATTCGGATCGATTTGCAAGGTCGTCATCGCATCCTTGGCACCGGCACGAATAAATGCCTTTTTGAAATTTTCGTGTGCAATACATTCATGGGCGCAGACAAAACGCGTCCCCAGTTGCACCCCGCTTGCCCCCATTTCCAAATAGGATAGCATCGCTTCGCCGCGACCAATGCCACCGGCAACAAAGATTGGCACGTCTTTAATCTGCGGCAAAATTTCCTGTGCTAAAACGGACGTCACAACCGGGCCAATATGACCACCGGCTTCCGCCCCTTCAATCACCAGCGCATCAGCACCATTGCGGATCAATCGTTTTGCCAGAACAAGAGCCGGTGAAAAACAAATCACCTTTGCCCCAAATTCTTTCACCCGTTTAATGGATGCCCCACTGGGCAAACCGCCTGCCAGAACCACGTGAGTGACAGCGTGTTCCTTACAGACATCAATCAACTGGTCCAATTCAGGGTGCATGGTAATGAGGTTCACACCAAACGGCTTGTCGGTCATTGCTTTGGTCGCTGCAATTTCAGCAGACAACAATTGCGGTCCCATAGAACCACATGCAATCACACCGAAGCCACCGGCATTGGACAAGGCCGAAACCAGATTTCTTTCAGAAATCCAGGACATCGCCCCACCAAGAACGGCAAATTCACAACCGAGAAAATCTTTCCCGCGTTGCCACAGTTTATCCAGCTGTTGTCTGGCAGCTTCGCTCATTACCCTACCCCTTATTTTCGTTTTTATTCTTGATCAGCATCCAAGCCATATGCAGAGTGCAACGCACGGATGGCCAATTCAAGATATTCTTCCGCAATCAAGACAGAAACCTTGATTTCAGACGTTGTGATCACTTGAATGTTGATCCCTTTTTCAGCCAACGCGCTGAACATTGTAGCCGCTACCCCGGCATGGGTTCGCATACCGACACCCACCACAGAGATTTTAACCACATCACTGTCAGAGATCATACGCTCATAGGCAACATCGTCTTTGCGTTCTTCCAACAATTGGATCGCACGTTTCAGATCACCGCGCGGCACCGTAAAGGTCATATCGGTTTTCTGACCATCTTCAGAAACGTTCTGAACGATCATATCAACGTTGATAGAGGTATCGGCCAACGGGCCAAAAATACCGGCAGAAACACCAGGGCGATCGGCAACACCGATCAAAGTGATTTTTGCTTCATCGCGTGAATAGGCGATGCCGCTTACAAGTTCTTGTTCCACGATTTCATCCTCCCCGCAAACCAAGGTTCCGGGCTTATCTTCAAAACTACTTAACACTTGCAGGCGCACATCGTGTTTCATCGCCATTTCCACAGAACGGGTCTGCAAAACCTTGGCACCGAGTGAAGCCAGCTCAAGCATTTCTTCGTAGGTGATTTTGTCGAGTTTACGCGCTTTGGCAACGATACGCGGATCCGTCGTATAGACGCCATCCACATCTGTGTAAATATCACAACGATCCGCTTTTGTGGCGGCTGCCAATGCAACGGCAGACGTATCAGAACCGCCGCGCCCCAATGTGGTCACACGGTTGTCATTGCCGACACCTTGGAAACCCGGCACAACGACAACTTCGCCGTTTTTCATTCGCGTGTCGATTTCCTCGGTACCGATTTCTTCGATACGTGCTTTTGCATGAACACTGTCAGTACGGATTGGAATTTGCCAGCCCTGCCAAGAGCGTGCAGCAACACCCATCGATTGAAGAACGATAGCCAACAGACCCGAAGTAATTTGTTCCCCGCTGGACACAACCACATCGTATTCACGGGCATCGTACATGGGCGATGCATCTTCGCAATAACCGACAAGCTGGTTGGTGACACCGGACATGGCCGAAACAACAACGGCCACTTCGTTACCTGCATCCACTTCGTTTTTCACACGCTGGGCGACATTCCTGATCCGGTCGAGGTCGGCCACCGAAGTGCCGCCAAATTTCATTACGATCCGAGCCATTTGAAGAAATGTTCCTTAAGGCGAAAGTCAAAAAAGGATAAGTCAAATGCGACGCTTTAGCGTGCGCGCGCTATACATACTCTTAAACACGTTATTTTTGCAAGCCAAATACAGCGTAAAATGCAGCTCTTTGACATGGTTCCAACCCCTGAGTTTACACAAATCAGTTCATTTTTTCATTTAAGACTGGCAAAGCCAAACCTGCACGTATAAATAAACGGATAGAACAGGCGAAAAAAGACGGGAGCAATGAGATGGCCTCTACGACAGTCAACCCGGAAGAAGTGGCATGGTTCACCGCCATTGCGGACGAATGGTGGGACCCGAACGGAAAATTCCGCCCATTGCACAAATTCAATCCGACACGCCTGACCTTTATTCGGGAACGTTTGTGTGATCATTTCGGGCTGGATGCCAGTGCAGAAAAACCGCTCAAGGGATTACACCTTCTGGATATCGGTTGTGGTGGGGGTCTGATTTCAGAACCACTTTGCCGTATGGGTGCTGAAATGACCAGCATCGATGCGGGGGATAAAAACATCAAAACTGCAATGGTCCATGCCGAAGCCGGTGGATTGGACATCAACTATCGTTGCGTCTTTCCTGAAGACCTTGCCAAAGAAGGCCAGCAATTTGATGCTGTTTTAAATATGGAAGTTATCGAACATGTTGCCGATATCGATGCCTTCCTGGAGGCTTCCTGCACCCTTGTTAAACCCGGTGGTGCCATGATCGGGGCAACCCTGAACCGCACCATTAAATCTTTTGCGATGGCAAAAGTCGGTGCAGAATATATCTTGCAATGGTTGCCGCGTGGTACGCACGATTTCAACAAGTTCGTCAAACCCGGTGAATTTGCCGATGGCTTACGTCAAAACGGATTGAACGTCGTCCAAATGAAAGGCATGACCTTCAACCCTTTGCGTGACAGTTGGTCCCTCACTGACGATCTAAGCGTCAATTACCTGTTGTTTGCAACAAAACAAACGGCCTAGTGAAGCACAGCTTAATCATCAAAAAGGGGTGATTAAGCCGATCGGAGCGCCACCTTTATCTTGCAATACGACAATACGCCCGACATCCGGGACATCAAACGGACCGAAATAAATTTCACTATTTTCAGACTTAGCAATCTCTAGGCACGCATCCACATTTTCCACTTGAATTAAGCCAAGCCAATGCGGCGGTACATCCGGTGTAAAACCATTTTTCTCATTCATTTCAAACATACCGGCGACAACCTGCTCCCCCGATTTGCATAAGAAGTAAGGGTCATCCCCCTCTTCCATTTTCATTTCATCATAGTGCCAGCCCAGAAGCTTATGATAAAATGCTTTGGTTTCTTCGATATTTCTCACCCGTAATTCGTTCCAATAAAACGAACCATGTACATTTGCGCCCATCGATTTATCCTCATCACATTAAGGGAAAAGATTGTTTTAAAGACTGCCCCTAAAAACCTGCGTGAGCAACAACAGTTACCCGCAATGACCGAATAAAATCAAAATTCACAATCAAGGATTAAATGATGGCAATTTTAACAAAACTCACGGGATTAGAAGGCGAATGCGTCCTTGTTCGTCTGGATCAGATCGCCTGTGCTTATCCTTCGAATCTTTATGGCGCTGGGGATGACAGTAATGAATTTGATGTGGAGACATTGGCTTGCACGCGTCTTTCCATGATCTGTGGCGATGTTCTGCATGTGATCGAAAGCCCGGAAGAAATCTTTGCATTAACGCAAACTCAATAATACCGAAGTCCATACCCAAGGCTTGCCTAAAACATCTCTTGCATGCATCATAACGCGACCTCTCTCTTTTTAAGTGATACTCACCATGCGTATGATATTTTTCACCGCCTTTTTTTCTTTATTCTTTATAACATCGACATGGGCGGCAAATCCGGTCCCAAAAATAAGTGAAACCGAAATCACCGTCTCCGGTGTATCTTCCGGTGCGTTCATGGCGCAACAACTGCATATCGCCTATTCCGATATATTTTCCGGCATGGGGTCTGTGGCTGGTGGGCCGTTTTTTTGTGCACAAAATATGCCGCCCAGTGACATCGCAACCATCAAACAACAATGCATGATGGGGGTCGGGGCGGACCTGACGGCAACAACCTATATTGACAAAGCCGAAGCCCTCTCTACAGACGGCCTAATCGCTCCGATTGCAAACCTGAAAGACGACAAAGTCTTTATCTTTAACTCCCAAAGTGATCAGGTCATTAACCCGCTTTTGGGCAATGCATCGCGCCTGTTTTATGATCATTTTGTTGAGAACCAGGGCAGCAATATCAAAGCCTGGGCCTATATCCCGACTTACGGCCCCTTTTATCCGGTTGCCCACGGCATGCCAACTGCCAAAAGTGTATTTGATCAATATGAAAACCTTGGCGATACCGCCTTTCCCTGTGCCCCGTCCAATTCACAACAGTACAGCTGGTTTCCAAACCAGTTTATGCGGGGCAATGATCCGTGGATGTACCATTGCAATTACGGGTTCGTCGCCGGATATGATCTTGGCAAAGACATTCTGTCCCACCTTTATGGCAGCATAAACAGTCCGACAAAATTCAAGGCGGAAAACCTCCATTCTTTTGCGCAGAAAACCTATGTAGAAGACCTCGAAACCGATCAGGACTTAAATGACCACGGGATAGGTTCTACCGGGTATGCCTATGTACCAGATGCCTGTAAATCAGGGGAGACCGATTGTAAACTACATGTCGCCTTACATGGGTGCCAACAATTCCCTGAATGGACATTCACCGGCAAAGTAGGGTCGGCAGTATCCGGTCAGAAGATCACCTTCGACGATCTCTTTTATAAAAATATTTACAATGGACTGGCCGAAGCCAACAACATCGTCATGCTTTATCCACAAGCACACAATATTGGAACCAAAGAGTCTGACATTAATCCCTATGGGTGTTGGGCATTTTGGGCCTTGTTTGATGATGAGACACAAACCTATTACACCCGTGAAGGCCGTGAAATGAAAATGATTGCCAATATGGTCAATGCATTAAAAAGCGGGACCTTATCACTTTCTCAATAAAGAAAAAGGGCGTTTACCGTATTATCGGAACGCCCTTTTTCTTTTTCCTATTGGACAAATCAAGCTTTTAACGTTTCAGCCAGTCGCTTGTCATGGGACAGAATGTGATTGACCCACCAGTTCCCCAGCAAACTTGTCAAATCAACTTCACCGGACATTTCACCTGCTTTATAACGGTCATACATTTTTTCCACGCGCAGACAGAAGGCCTCATGCGCTTTTTTATGTTCGTCATAATGTGCATAAGAATGATCCTGCATCAATTTCTCTTCTGCGGCAAAATGGGTTCTGGTGTAATTCTGCAATTCATTAAATGCTTTATCGATATCTTCCCGTGTCGCATTGGTTTTCATAAACTTATAAAGACGATTGACCATTGCTAACAACTGTTGGTGATCATCATCAATTTGTTGAAGACCAAAGGCCAAATCATCGGACCATTCCACCAAGTTCTTTTCATGGCTCTGTTTATCGAACTGAACTTTTTGCAAGAAATCCGTCACTTTCGCGCGCAAAATTTCTGCTTGTGACGACAGCGCACGCGATGCATCCCCAATATGGTCAGAAGCTTTTTCCGCCCGTTCTGCCGATTCAACCACATGCACAATTTCAGCAGAGACATTTTGAGTTCCCGTTGCCGCTTGTTCCACATTACGGGCAATTTCACTGGTGGCAGCACTTTGCTCTTCCACCGCAGCAGAGATTGAGGCCGAAATCTCACTCACCAGACTGATCGAACGCGAAACGCTGGCAATCGCCCCCACTGATAGAGAGGTAGAAGCCTGTACTTCGGCAATTTGTTTGGTGATTTCTTCTGTTGCTTTGGATGTTTGATTTGCAAGCGTTTTCACTTCCTGCGCAACAACGGCAAAACCTTTACCGGCATTACCGGCGCGTGCTGCTTCAATCGTCGCATTAAGCGCCAGCATATTGGTTTGATCCGCAATGTCATTAATCAAGCCAACAAATTCACCGATCTTGGCCACATTATCTTCTAAAACACTGATTTTCTGTGACGTATCGGTGGCTTCTTGCACAGCGGTCAACGCTGTATCGGATGCAGATGTCACTTGCGTTGATATCTCACTGATTGAGGCCGAAAGTTCCTCAGCCGCACTTGCCACCGTTTCCACGTTTGTCGATGCTTCTTCTGCAGAAGCCGCCACCGTTGCTGATTGCCCTTTGGTATTGACCGAAATTTCATTCATTTCAGCAGAGGTTTCACGCATCGTGGTATCCGCACTCGACAAGCCATCTAGAACAGTGATCATTGTCAGTTCAAAATCATGGATATATTCTTCCAATAATTTTTGGCGACGTAGCTTTTCTTCCTGTTCTGCTTGTTTTTCCTGATTAAGGCGTTCTGCTTCAATCATACCGTTTTTGAAAACTTCAACAGAATGCGCCATTTCACCGATTTCGTCACCACGCTCACTTCCTTCTACCGCAATCGTCAAGTTACCTTGCGACAAATTCGTCATAACGGCGCTTAGGCTTAAAATCGGTTTCGTGATCCCCGCAACAATACGCAACACAATCACAAAGGTAACCACCAACAATAGAACGGTGAATACACTCGTCATATAAAAAGCGGTTTGCGCATCACTTCTTACACGTTCAACCAAACCGACAAGATCTTCGGCAACTTTATTTTCAACTGTTTTTAATAAATTGATTTTATTGGTAATCGTATCAAACCAATAAGGCCCCTCGATCCCTTCCGTGGTACCTGTCACCGGGCTTTCAATGGCAACCTTGCGCATGCGCTCAACTTCATCAACATCCTTGCCTTTAATAGTGTCGGTCATAAATTGAATTTGTTCATGACTTGCAAAGATTTTAAAACGGCTCAGGAAGGTTTCCTGCATGGCTATCAATTGTAAAAATTTACGATAAATTGCAGGTTTGAATTCACCGGCACTAAACCCACCGGACCCCATCGCACGTTCAATACCTGCACGTTCTTTTGCTTGCAAAAAGGCCGTGTAGGCCGCAATTGCGCCGGTAACGCTCGAATCATTACTTAGAACCGCCATTTCTTCCACAATACTCAGAAGTTTGGCAATCGTCGGAGTATAATATCCTGCCATTTGCGGGACTGTAAATTCCAGCTTCGTTACTTTTTCCCGACTATTCCCCAGTTGGCCCAAGGCCTTCTGCGCAGTATCGATTTTTGTTTTTAAAACTGTGCTGTAGTCCTGAACCGGAAATTTCTTTAGAGCCTGCTCTAGCTGCCCAAAACGGATATCACTTTCTTTGCGCTGGTCGGACAGTTTGTTTTGAAACTTTTTCCCTTTCCCACCGATAAAACCAGCTGATGTACCGCGTTCTTTTTGCAGTTCATGGACCAATGCACTAATTGTCGGGGCTAATTCCGCCAGCGTTGTCAGCTTTTCCATATCTGAAACAATCTGGCGTTTTTCCACAATATTGCCACCTGCAAAAAACAACAGCCCGACAACAGGAAGAACCAGTGCTAAAATGATTCTTGAACGAATTCTTATATTACTCAACACGGTGATTACCCTCCTCCAAACAACCAATAGATATAATATCTAAGAGCCATATTATTTATTTCAATTATTATAATTCAAAAATATATTCAAATAATATAAAATTCTGCAAGTAAAACATTACTTACGGTTGCTGGTCTTAGTACAGTTTATACAAAAATGTAAGAGTTAATTCGCATTTTTCATGAAAATCAGACAGGTCTTTCTTAAACAATCCGCAGACAGTTTTAGACGGACTAACTTGCCTGTTTTTTGTCCGACAACTTGGGCAAGGTCAATACTTCTATCCCCTCATCCCGTAATTCTTGCGCTTCTTCGGGGGACGCTTCGCCATAAATGTCGCGTTCTTCCGCATCACCATAATGGATCGCACGCGCTTCTTCTGCAAAGTTTTCACCCACATAATCACATGTTTCTTCCACATGTTTTTGCAGTTTATTGACGACCTCCATAAAGGCATACGCCACATCTTGAGGGTCTGCCCCCTCCCTCATGTCATCTGCTGCTTTTTCCGCAGCTTCAATCGCCAGTTCACGTCCGGTTGAAGACACACTCTCTTTATGCGACGCAATCGCCGGTGCCATTACCGCTTTGCGAATATTATCATTGCTACAGAACGGACACAGGACCTCACCGGCTTTGACCTGTTCATCATAAGAGGCACTATCGCGAAACCATGCTTCAAACTTATGGTCATATTCACAGAGAAGGTCGTAGCGAATCATATTCAAAAACCCGTGAGTTAAAAAACTAGGCTGCGGTTTAGCCTGTTTTAATGTCAGGAACAAGAAAAATACCGTCAAATGGTTTGATTTACGTGCGTTTCAGCTTATCTTTACCGGGAACATTCAGACTCAAAACCATATTTATACGGTCCGCATGAAGCCTCTTATCCTTATTAGCGTTTTCGCCCTGCTTGCAGTGTCCACCTCCGGCTGCTCGGTCAACCCCGCCACTGGTCAAAGCAGTTTCACTGGCCTTATGTCAGAACAACAAGAACTCAATGTTGGCAAACAGGAACATCCAAAAATCCTCAAACAATTCGGTGGCGCTTACGACCACGAAACAATCACACGCTATGTAAATGATTTGGGACAACGTCTCGCAAAAGAGTCTGAATTACCGAATTTGAAATGGACATTTACGGTTCTTGATGATCCCATTATCAATGCCTTTGCCTTACCCGGTGGTTTTATTTATATCAGTCGCGGCCTAATCGCATTAGCAGAAAATGAAGCCGAATTGGCTGCTGTCCTCGGTCATGAAATCGGTCATGTAACTGCCCGTCATACCGCCCAACGATACAGTAAATCAGTTTTAACCGGTGTGGGAGCATCCATTTTAGGAGCTGTTATTGGTGGTCCGGCAGGTGACATCGCCAACTTTGCCGGTCAAGCCTATCTCGCAAGCTATTCGCGTGATCATGAGATGGAAGCCGATATGCTCGGCATTCGCTACATGACTAAACTCGGCTATGATCCAAAGGCATCGGCTAGCTTCTTTAAAAAACTTGCAGCACATACGGAACTCGAAGCCCGCATGAAAGGCGAAGAGGGACAGCAATCACATTATTCCATTTTTGCCTCCCACCCCGATACACGTAAACGGATCGCAGCTTCCAGCAAAATTGCACAATCTTACCCACAGGAATTGGACTTCTTAAATCGAAAAACCTACCTTGCCCTGATTGATGGAATTGCATACGGCGAAAGCATTAAACAAGGCCTGATCGAGGATCAAACTTTTGTGCATCCCGATTTGCGCATCCGCTTTAGCGTGCCAGACACATTCCAGTTGGTCAACAAACCAAATATGGTTGTCGCCACAGATAAAAGCGGGAATGCAATGGTCTTTACAATGGGTAAAAAAGGGTATGGCCGTCTTTCTGCCACCAAATATCTAACAGAAATTTGGGCTAATAAATATAATTTACGTGATCTTCAAAGCCTGACCATCAATGGATTGGATGGTGCAACCGGATTGGTCCGCATCAAAAATTCCAAGGGGGTACGTGACTTACGTTTCCTCGCGATTATCGATGACGACGAGATCTTTCAGTTTCAGTTCCTAACACTGCCAGATATGACAGAAACCCTAGCCCTGCCGTTTCGTAAAACGACTTATGGCTTTGAGCGTCTTTCTCAACGTGAAGCGAACGCGATTACGGGCTACCATATTGCTCTCTATCGGGCTGGTAAGAAAGACAGCATCGCCTCGTTAGCACAACAGATGAAGGTCGAAAAGTTCAAAGAAGACTGGCTCAAAGTGCTGAATAAGGAAACCTTAAGCGACGGTTTGCAAGCCGGTGAAACCTTGAAATTGATCACAAAATAAATCAGGAAAGGGGCATAAAAACACCCCTCCCCTTAACAAAATTACGCTTAGTTTTAGGCAGCTAAAGCTTTTGCAATTTCCTGTGTTGCCCCGGCAATTGCTTGGGCGGCTGCGTCTTCACCCATCGCAATTCCATTGGCTTGCAAAAGCGTTACATTTTGAACACCGATAAAGCCAAGAACCGTTTTCAGATAAGGCAGAACAAAATCCATATGCGGATATCCATTTTCCGAATAATCCCCACCACGTGCGCCAATTACATAAACTGGTTTATCCTCAACCAAACCTATCGGCCCGTTCTCAGTATATGTAAACGTTTCACCTGCGCGCGCAATATGATCGATATAGGCTTTCAGGCTCGAAGGAATACCAAAATTATGCATCGGTGCACCGATCACCACACTGTCGGCCTCTTTAAATTCAGCAATCAGTTGTTCAGATCGTTTAGCATGCGCAGCCTGTTCATCAGTACGATCCGCAGCCGGTGTGACAAATGCACCCAGAATTTCACCATCCAGGTGGGGTAAGTTCAACGCAGACACATCGCGTTCAATAACTTCAACGCCATTATGTATCGATTGATAACTCTCAACAAAGGCCGCCCCCAGTTGACGCGTTACCGATTTATCACCCATCGGGCTGGAATGGATCACAAGCAATTTAGACATTTTTAAACCTCATAGGAATGAAACTTCAATTACCAAGAGGATGCCTTGTTTCTTTAAAATAGATAATAGGGATATTTAGAAAATGATTGTTTCCAAATTTCACTTATTGCTGCACCATTACTTCCAGCACGCGGCGAGCATAATTAATTTCACGCCAGACGTCCTGCGGAATTGTATCTGTCTTAAAGGGGATCAGTTCAATTACATCCACCTCAAGACTTTCTTTCACAATCGCAATTGTATCAGCCAGTGCAACCCCCATTAGTTTGTTGACCTGTGCGGGCTTAATCATCCCATCCTGTGGTTTTAAAGCAAGAACGCCACCTGTTAAGTGTGTCTTATACTTCTCCATATAAAGATGCAGTGCATCGATATAACGATAGGTTTCCTGATAGACATGCGCGGGAATAATCACATCATCTTCAGCCAGTGCCCGGCGACGAACATCCACGCAGATATCAAGACGACATAATTTCTCAGCAAGACCGGCAATGGCATGTGCACGACGAAACACATGTCCGGGCTGAATGGATGGTGCCCCCATTTTTAACAAAAATCGGTCCATACGTTCCAATGCGTAGAACACATCCTGTGGCTCTCGTTCACCATGTTCTTGGTAATACGGATTTTCAGGGATGTTAAAATACTCCATCAATCGTTCAACCCGCTGATGCATAACTTCCAGTAAATCTGAAACATCCTTCGGCGTATAAGGTCGTGCCAGAATTCGGTGGATTGGCGGTACTTTGACACCATTTGCCCGCACGATCGCCGCTAATTTCAATTCAACATCCAATGCCAGTTGATAGACATGACGCGGTTGAATCGCGTTATCCATAAGCTCGGACGTGACTTGAATGGCGAAATCACTCCGCATACTATGGCGGAGCAACGTGACCAAACCTTCATTCAGATGCTGAACTTTGGAATAAACATCTTTGGGCTGGATTTCACCTGCATTACACGTTCCCATCCATAAGGCAGTAAAAACCAAGATAACTCCAACAGTGCCCCCCAACGTTTTCATTTCCCCGCCACATTATGTTTTTATTTCGTATCAAGCTTTACTACAAGAACCACCACCGAGCACACAAAATTTTGCACAATGAGGATGATTAAGGGACACAGGTCCACCGGATGTTGATAAACGAGTTCCCATTTCAAATTTAGGATCGTAGGGCAAGAGTGTACAAGGCACAACTTTTGCGACGTCATCCCCTTTGCGCCGAATAACCATGCGTGACGTTGCACACATCATCGCATCGGGACGAACCCCCAAAATGTCCCAACAAGCAACCGTAATTTCAGGCACATCGGCATCAACGTCCATTTCTGGAAATAGAACCAAAGTTGCAGGATCCGCTGCATTAAGGGAAATAGCATATTGCGCAAACATTTTTTCATATCCAGCCCGCGCAACGTCTTCGCCTTCTTGCCATAAGGTCCGCCCGGCAACCGCCAACTTAAACTTATTCTGGGATAACCAACTCAAGCCCTCAATCATCATCTCCCAGCTTTGTGCGCCGCGCAGTTTTTCATGATCTTTTGCACGGTAATGATCAACGGAAACACGAACCCCTAATTTTCGTCCATATTTCTCCTTTAATCTCAATAATGCTTCTTTATGATGATGCAACGGCTTCATCGCATTGCTGAGAACCAGCACATCAAAACCACGTTCCAGACAGAGGGTTAGAATTTCTATGATCTGCGGATTCATAAACGGTTCACCTCCGGTAAATCCGATTTCCTGAACCGTCATATTTTGCGTTATGATTTCATTGAGAAATGTTTCAACATCACACGTTGAGATATAAGCCAACCGATCATTTGTTGGGCTGGAGTCCATATAACAGCCCTGACAGGACAAATTGCACAAACTTCCCGTATTGAACCATAAGGTTTCTAATTGCGTTAATGCAACATGTGCACGTGTTTCCCCTTTTGCAGTTATCTCGGGGTGTTCAAACTTTGCATAGGGCAACGGGCTATCCACGGGGCATTCCTTTTTAAATTCATCCATTTAAAACTACCCTGATCGACAGTTCGGACCAATTCAAAAAAACGTGAACGCCTTAAAAACTGTTAAAAAATCACATGGAATAATCGCCGACAATCAAAACAATAACCGTCACAATCAAAATGACAACCTGCGTGTAATAAAGAAAAGTTAAAAAACCGCGCGCACGTTCCTCAACACACATTTTATACTTGGGATAGGCAAACCAGCGTGAAAAAAAAGACCGTTTGTCTGTCTTATCTGTTGGAAATTCCGAGAAAAACAATTTCGCGATCACGTTAATCAGGAGCAAACCTGCCAATAAAATCGTCACAATGTAGGCCTGGAGAATCATAAGATGTACCGCTTTTTATCTGTTTATCTGAGCCTGATCCTAAAGTGCTCCTTACATTACAACCTTGATGCTGGATAATTCTCTCAGAATAAAACATCGCCATTCATAATATTTTAAAAAGAGTGCATTTCATTCATTTCCCCCAAAAAACATTTTATTTTTCATAAGACATCAAATTTCTATTGAAACCGCCTGCCCCCTCCATTAAAACCTCTTTGGTAAAGCGGGCGTAGTTCAATGGTAGCGCGCCGCGAAATGTTTAAAATCAATGGCTTATACACAAAAATTACAGCAAAAAACATACAATATTTTGAGCTAAGTTATTGAAATTACATTAAACTGAAATTCAAGAAAAACAACGTTTACAAAAAACCTGCATTTTTTCTGCCCTCTAAATCATTATGGAAAAGGCCAAAATAGTGTAATGTTCTTACATTATTTTTATAGAGGCGAACTTGGTAAAAATTCTTCAACGAATTGAGATGGAACGCGGCGATATTGTCTTAGAATTACATAAAGGCAAGAAACGCAACATTTGGCATATGCGTATTCGCGTAATAGGCAAGAACAAGTATATTCGTAAGTCCACCTACCAAGCAGAACTTGGCGTTGCAGCGACTATTGCTCAAAACGAATACGATAAAATACGTGAACGCCTCAGAAAAGACTTACCCATAGAAGAGTTAAATTATGAACAGCTTTATCAGAAATGGAGAGCTGTAAAAGGACTACATTTATCTAAACACAGAAAGCGTTCAGTATCCCTCGGACAAGAAACTTATCTGCTCCCATTTTTTGGTAAATTTCCTATTTCAAAGCTTACTGAAAAAAATTGTACCGGATATTGGAAATGGAGACTCGCTTATTGGACAGAGGGACCAGGCAAGAACAATAAAAATGTGAAATTTTATGTAGAAAAGCCAAGTGGAAATACCTTGTCGAATGAACGCCAATCATTCCTGCAAGTATTACGTTGGGCATTCAAGCAAGGTTACATCAACCATATCCCTGATTTCGAGCTTCCATATAAACGCCCTGCAAAGAACGAAGTTGCTCGCCCCGCTTTTACATACAAGGAATACCAAAAAATTATGAAGTGGGTGCGTGATGAACAATACAAAAAATTCTCATCAAAACCTAAATATGCCAATGACTATGGACGGCAAATGTTCTTATCATTTCTTAGCTTTGGTTTTGAAACAGGAATGCGTCCCAATGAAATCTTTACCCTAAAATGGAAACAGGTTGAGATCGCTGATGGAGATAAGGGTTTTGGTAAATATTTGAAGATCAATGTCTCAAAAGAAACTAAGACCAAAAAGCGCACAGTTATTTCAATGCCACGTGCTGTTAGCGCATTTAAGCTTATGCAAGGCTATAGCAGACATATAGCACAAGACGACTATGTGTTTACTACTTGGAAAGGTGGTCGCGTTAGGGACTACGCTAAGCAGTTTAAACGTATGTTGATAGAGCTTGGTATAGAAACAGATATGTATGGTGACAAGCGCGTCCCATATTCGATACGCCATTCATACATTACATTCCGGCTATTACGCGGAAAAGTTCTTGTTCAAGATTTAGCTCGTAACTGTGGAAACTCAGTTGAAGAAATCGAAGAGCACTATGATCACGTATTAAATGAACAAAAAGCTGATGAACTTACAGGTGATTTTGCAATTGATGCAGAAGCTGAAAGCATCGAGGCACAATTAGGAAAGTTCTTACATTCACCAGATTAAGTGTCGTGATAAACGACACTCATATAATCAAATCTATCTGTCGCTACGAAAACCAAGACAGTCTTCTAATTATATTATAGCACCGCTTAATTCCAAGGATAAGGTTATTCAGACCGTTCTGTGGCTCATCGCTTCGGCAATTGATCTTGCCTTTAATGCATTATGAATTTTCATGTCTAAGGCTTCAATATAACCACCCATATCCCGCATCTCCTGAATATTGCTTTGCAAATAAACATTCTTTCTTAGCTGCAAATTCGTTGATAATCGTATCAATGTATCAAAGCTGGCATCACGTCCCGTTAGCTTGATCATATTGTAGTAACGCGACGACTTATTAAGCCAATTACGTGAAAAGTCACATTCACTATTTGCTAAATGATTAGCACGAATAAATTCATATATTTCTTCAATTAATTTCATACAGCATCACTCCTTATTTCGTTGCTAAATATATTTAGTGCTAACAAATTATAAGGAGATCGATATGCGTATTATTGATGTAAAGGGTTTTTCCAAAGGGCAATGGAAGGCATTGGCGAAAGAGATGGTCAGTCGTTGTTGCAGGCAAAAAAAGAAGGATTGTTAATTCAATCCTTCATAATCTTGCGAACTCTTTTCATAGCCATTTTACGAACATTTTCTCGTGTATCATGGCTAATTTCTGCCTTATCAATCATCAGAGATATTTCATCTTTCAAATGCTCAATTTCTTCATACTTGGCTTCAATTGCATTCAAGGCATAGTGTTGTTCCCGATTGATATATTCAAAGTCAGCATACATTAGTTGCCGCAGGTCAGCTTTGTCTTCTGCTTCCTGATTAAGTTCACCTTCACGGTATTTTCGTTTTTTATATAATTCATATGCACGCATTGCTGAACACCTCCTATAGGTATTTAGCAAAGACATTTCTGCTCTCTGGCGTAAAGCAGACTAAATTCAGAATGAAGCTTTCATCCGATTTTAGCCATAACCGGATAAACCAATGTCGTTAACTTGGAAAATTAATATACAACTTAGGTAAGGTTCGCGCCCTCTCGGCAGCCTAAATTATAACGGTTGTACTTCATGTCTTTTGATATTTTAGTTATAGATTAGAAGTGTTTGAAATGCGCTATAAAAAAGCAAATTTCAACGTTCGGTCAAAGGGAACACAAGGTATCTAATTGACAAAACAATTTTTTAAAATTAGCTATTTTAGCTGTGCAAGAGTTTAGATCAGGTTTTCTTTGATCTCGCGATCATGATTTTGTCTGTGTTTTCAATATGTTTTTTGGCGAGTTTCAGCTTTTCTATATGTGTCTCTGATAACACGCTACCGGTTGCGAGCAAGAGGCGACCACCTGTTGAGGTGATATCTGATAACAGGGTGTATCCGGGTTGTAAGGCCAAGAGACTAATTTTCATAGTTTCCATTTCTTCTAAATCATCTTCATCTCGGTCCAAAAGCACGGACTTGATGGTATGGAAAACGTCTGCATCATAATCCTGCAGGAAAGGCACCATCTTTTTAAAGATTTTCTCAGTGGCTTTGGTGCGTTTAGTTTGTTTTGCCAGATCATCCAAAATGCGCAAGATGCGGGATTCAATGGGTAAGTCGTCTGAGGTTTCAGCATTAGCACTGAGGTGAATTGACGCAATGATATCAGCGATTTCTTCTAAACGTGGGATTTGCTTCAACATGTCCTGAATGACTTTGGAGGCATTGTTATAGCAATCCGCTTCTTCTTGACTGAGCTTTGAGCCTTCGCGTATTTTATCTGTGATTTCTTGTGGCAAGATCAGGTCTGACATGGGCATGAGCATGGCTGCAAAATCCAACTGCCAGGCGGCCTTAAGCTGGAAATGGGGCAGAATTTGTTTGATCCATTCACGAATGCGCGCAGATCGAGCAAAGGCTTTTGGGTTAGAAAAGGACAAGAGGTCAACCAAGAATTTGATAGTCCCAGCTAGGGTTTTTTCCAACAATATTTTTTCAGCAGAAACCAGATCATACTGACGCAAAGCATCATCAATGCCATATGCCAATGTCTCAGGGTCACAGGGTTTGTTGTAAAACCGGAAAATGGCACCTTCATTGACCGCATCAATGGCCGTTTGTTGATCCGCATTGCCTGTCAGCATGATGCGCACGATATTGGGATTTAGGGTGCGGATGTGTTTCAGAACCTCCAGCCCCGTCATCTGTGGCATCCTCATATCAGAAACTACAACACCGATGTCATCATGTTCTTTTAAAATCTCCAAAGCCTTGGGGCCGGCTTCTGCACAAATCACTTTGAACCGTTTATGATATTGGCGGCGTAAGCCTTGCAACAGGTTTGGGTCATCATCGATCAATAGAACTTTAACAGGCATTATGCGGCTCCTTTCTTGAGGTTCGTCTCAACGATATCGCTCCATTCATCAATGGATAGGGTGAGACCTTGGGAGGCGAGGAATGTGTGATCAAGCCCACCTTCTAGCAGGGCGAGATCAATTTTTTCCTGTGCAAAAATTTTGGTGAGATGTTGTGAGATATGTAAGCAAGCGAGAACGGGTTGTTTCTTAAGCTTGGTTAATTCTGGGCGATGATGGAAGGCAACGGCTTCGCAGACTTCAAGGGGAAAGCCCCACAATCCAAGGAAATAGGCCCCAATGGCGGCATGGTCCACGCCGATGATTTCGCGCTCATATTGATCAATGGAGGCGTTATTGTCTTCCGCCATTTTAATCGCCTTGAGGAAATCATGGGGCCATATGGTCGCGATGATGAGGGAGCCGATATGTGACAAAGTGCCCGCGCAGGAAATAAGATCACATGAGCGGCTATCAAGATCGGATTTTTTGCCAATAAGCTGGGCGATGGCGGCGATTTGCAAACTGTTTGAACAAAGCTTTTCCATGATGGTTTGCGAGGTTGTTGACATGTCAGATGCTTTGAAGATACCACTGAGCAGAACCATACTGCGCAAGGTGTTGAGACCTAAAAGGCTCACGGCGGTTTCCAGATTGTCCACATGCTGGGGAAGGCCAAAAAAAGCGGAGTTGCAGACTTTGAGAATTTGGCTTCTTAAACCCAAATCCTGCGCGATGATTTCGGCAATGGATCGATTGGTCGAAGCTGGGTTTTCCAATTCATTTATCAGGTTTTCATAAACATGGGGCAAGCTGGGCAGGGTTTGCATGCCTGTGATCAAACTGCGAATTTTCTTGTTGTTAATCTTTTCGCGCAGAGTGATCAAACGCTCCAATGTGGTGGTGAGAATATCGAAGTCACACGGCTTTGCCAGGTATTGGTGGGCGGGCCCAACAGCACGCATGGTCATATCATCCTTAGAATAACCCGACAGAACAACACGGGCGGTGTCCGGTGAGATTTCACATGTTTTTGTCAGTAATTCTGCACCATCCATGTCGGGCATCCGCATATCGGTGACAATAATATCGACGTCTTTGGTGTTGAGAACGTCAAGGGCCTCATGGGGACCAAGGGCGAAGCTCATTTTCCAGTCTTTACGTCTGGAATGGAGACCTCTGCGCATCCCTTGCAGGATGTTGGATTCATCATCGACAAATAAAATGTGTGGCTTCTCTGACATGCAAACCTCAATTGTAATATTCTATTTGCCTAGTTTCTCCTGTTACAGGTTTTCAAAATATCCCCATATGGGAACACGCCTTAAAAAAGGTGAAAAAAATTATTTTATAAAATGCAGGCTGGGGGTCATCAAGATGGCACGCACCAGTTCAGGTTGGCTGTTGGTGTTTGTGCGCATGAATATGCGTTTCAGATAGGTCCGTGCAGACCCTTCTGTGATATTGAGCTCTTCAGCGGCTGATTTTAACTGAAAGCCACTGACAATCAGATGCAGAAGTTTCGCTTCGGACAAAGGCATTTCATAGATGGATTGGAGAACCTCTGGAGTGGGGGCGGAATGTTTTTCAGGTGCGGAGACAAGCAACAATCTTTTTTCGCTCTGTCCCTCCTCGAAATGAGAGATGATCAAGCTCAGGGGGCGTTCTTCCTCAATGCGTTCAAGGGCAAGCGCAACCGGTTCTTTATCTTCAGTCCCAATCAGCGCTTCCATCAAAGCCATGCGCATGGCGGGTTGGGTTGTGCGAAGAACGCCTTGGATATCAACACTGAGCCCATCGAGATCGTTACAGATTTGTGTGCCAAATTGGTTCATGTGCAAGACATGCCCGTTTGTCTCACACACAATGACGCCAATGGGGAGCTTGTCTAGAACCTTGACGCCCATGCCCGTTTTGATATTTTTCTTGTTCTCAATCCTCAAGAGGCATTCTTCAATCCCTTCTTCTAAGGATTCCGGCTCGCAAGGTTTGGTGTAAAATCTAAAAATGGTGGTGGAATTAATGACTTCCATGGCCGCATCAATGTCAGCGGTGCCACTTAACATGATGATTTGCGTGGATTTATCCTTGTCATGGATTTCTTTGGCCAGCTCAATACCGTTTAAATCCGGCATACGTAGATCGGTCACCACCACATCAAAGGGGGCCTCATTTTGCTTTTCAAGCGCATCATGTGGGTCTGTGGTAAAGACCATGTCCCATTCATTTCTTCGGTGGCGCAAAAACATACGTCTAATGGCTTCGAGGATCAGTTCTTCGTCATCTACGAATAAAATTCTGGGTTTTGATTGGGTCACTAGTTATTACTCACTCGCATTTATAATGAATGAATAATATGCCGCATGAACAACTAAAACAATTTTTTAAATTTTTTGCTTCATATTGATTGTCTTTTTTGCCTTAGAACCATGTCTCTTTTGGTTCAAAAACTTGAGGGGTGTGTGGCTCATCAAAGCAATTCAGTAAATTGTTTGATACGAGATAATGCATAGAAGGTGGTATATCATTCAACTGCACAATGTTACGCATTAAAAGAAGGGACAGGAAGTCATGCAAGCCTGTCTCCAGATTATTAACCTTCGTGTGCAATATTTCCGCGTCATGATCCAGGATGGGGCCGGTGTCTTTTTTGTAAACCTCAAACGCACGTGTCACCGTATAGACCAAAAGCTCAAGGGAACAGGGCTTCGCGAGAAAGAAATGATCACCGCCCACAAGGCTATACGCAGTTACTTGGTTACATTCACCTGACAAAACTACTTTGGCCGTTTGCGGGTGTCTTTCGGCCACCTGTGTGAGCAATTCTTCACCCGTCATTTCCGGCATCTGCATATCAGATACAATGACATCATATTCATTATGTTCCATCGTATTTAAGGCTTCAAAACCTGAGTTGGCATATTCAATATTCCAGTCTGTATGTGCTTGGCGTAAATTACGGTTAAGTGCACTTAGGACGTTCGGGTCATCATCCACAAATAAAACACGCATCTATATATCCTCAAAATTTCAGAATGTTTCAGAGTTGTATTATTTAACGAATTTAGTGGATCCTTACCTATCCCCATATGGGGACATAGGGGTGCCCCCATATGGGGATATTTCTTTCCTTGCCTTTGCTGAATACTGATCAAAGGTCGCAACAAAAAAGGACAAGAAACATGAAAGGCATCGTTTTTAATCTCTTCACTGATATGGTCGATGAAACATGGGGCGAAGAAGTCACCGAACAGCTTATTGATAGTTGTGAACTTTCCACAGGTGGCAGTTATTCCAGTGTTGGGACATATTGCTTTAAAGAAATGGTCAGTCTGGTTACGGTCTTAAGCGAGATCAGCGGCTTGTCTGTGCCCGAACTTCTAAAAGCCTTTGGGGAGCATCTTTTTGGGCAGCTCAGTGGTAAATATCCTATGTTTGCAAAAGATTGTGATGATCTTTTTATCTTTTTGGAAACCATTGAAAATACCATTCATGTGGAAGTAAAAAAGCTCTACCCAGAAGCGGAACTCCCCACTTTTAAATACAACAGACCCCAAGAAAATACGCTGGAACTGTTTTACAGATCTCAACGCCCGTTTGCGGATTTAGCTGAAGGTTTGATCCGAGGCGGCATCAAGCATTTTGGGGAAAAGGTTGCCCTTGAAAGAGAAGATTTTCCTGTTGAAACGGGTTCAAAAGCAACCTTTACGCTAATGCGGGTTTGATATGTTAGGACAGCCCAAAAATAAGGAAGGAATCCTTCAAAAGCGGCTTGATCGTCAAACTCGAGCACGTGAACAAGCTGAAGAATTGCTGGAAAGCAAATCTTTGGAATTGTATCAGGCCAATCAATTACTGGAAGATACGGTTCAAGCCGCAAAAAATAATTCTGCGCGCTTAAACGCGATTATGAATTCCATCAAGGATAATGTCATTGCAACAGATTGTGACTTAAAAGTCTTGGATACAAATAAGGCAAGCGAACATTTTTTTGAATTGTCGCGCGAAGACCTGCTGAATATGTATTTGTTGGATTATCTGGATGACGGTCAATCTACGGACTATTTGAAATTTTGCGAAGATGTTCAATCTAATAACCAGACTTTGGTTGATGGTGTTGCACTTGAATTTAATTTGAAGCTTAAAGCGGACCGTCAAGTCCCTGTTGAAGTGTCCATCAGCGTTTTTAAGCATAATAGCGAAGTTTATTTACTGCATGTGATCCGTGACTTGACGCGGCGAAAAGAATTGGAGCTTGAGCGTCAACAAATGCAGAGCGACCTTGCTCATGCGACCAAATGGGAAGCCGTTGGTCAATTAGCTGGCGGGATCGCCCATGAAATCAACACACCTTCGCAATATATAGGTGACAATTTAAGCTTTATTGAATCAAGTTTTGGTCAGATTTTTGCCATTCTTGAAAAAGCACTGATGTTAAAGCATGTCTGTAAAGATATGGATGAATGTGCCCCCTTGATTAAAAATATCGATGATCTGATTGACGATCATGACCTTGCCTTCTTGTTAGAAGAAATGCCCCTTGCGCTGACACAATCAAGAAATGGCATCGCCCAAGTCTCCAAGATTGTCTTGGCCATGAAAAATTTCTCGCACCCAGGTACGAAAGAGAAAGAACCCATCAATCTGCACCAGACAATAGAAACCACCCTGACGGTCTCGCGCAATGAATGGAAGGGTGTGGCGGAAGTTGAAACTGACTTTGACGACAGTCTGGGCATGGTCCACTGCATCCCAAGTGAAATGAACCAAGTCTTCTTGAACATCATTGTTAATGCAGCACACGCCATCGAAGAGGCGCATGATGGCGCAATGGGGAAAATAATAATCTCAACGCGCAAATTAGAAAAATCGGTTGAGATCAGAATTTCAGATAATGGGTCGGGCATTCCAGAAGAACATCAAGCCAATATCTTCAATCCGTTTTTCACAACCAAGGATGTTGGCAAAGGGACCGGGCAGGGCTTGTCCATCGCCCATGATATCGTGGTGAAAAAGCACGGTGGCGCCTTGTCATTTGAGGCGGAACAGGGAAAAGGCACGTCCTTTATTATCTGGCTTCCCCATGAGGCGGTCTAAGTAAAACTTGCGAGGAAATTTAGTCATGAAACCAAGAACAAACATTCTCTTTTTAGATGATGAACCCGCCGTTCTAGATGGGTTGAGGCGACAATTGGCGCCTTTTCGTTCAGCATGGAATATGCGTTTTGAATATTCACCCATGTATGCGTTGGAAAATCTAGATCGCGAGCCCGCAGATGTGGTGGTGGTTGATATTAAAATGCCAATGATCTCAGGGGACACAATTGTAAATTTGCTGGGCAGTATCCCTAATCCGCCGGGTGTGGTTGTGCTTTCCGGTCATGGGAATGAAAAAGAACTCAGCCATAAAATAACGCTTCCGTATGAATTTTTAAGCAAACCATGCGCGCCCGCTGATTTGGTCAGGGCTATTTCAAAGGCACTCCATAAATCAGCACCCTATCGGCTTGGTATCTATGAAGACGTTTTGGAAATGATGGTCGCAAAAATGATCAAGAATGGCTTTTTGCATCCTGAAGAATTGCCCGTTGAATACAACATGTTGAAGCAGGTTCAAAACATATCAGACATTTTTGATGAACGGGTTGAAGGAGGTTCACATGCTGAGTGATCTTTATATGCATTTCTCTTTCTTGATGAAGGATAACGCCAGCCTCCCTTTTGCTTCTTTTCAAAAACATGTCCCCATATGGGGATCGTTTAACCGGTGGTGTGACGCTATCCTTCATAATATCCAATAAAATAGGGAAAATATCATGAAATACCGTTCGCTCTTTTCACTCGTTTTTTCTTCGACTTTATTGACCAGCCCGTTATATGCCCAACAATCTGACAGTATGGTCTTTGGGATTGTGCCTCAACAAGCCGCCAGTAAGCTTGCGAAAATGTGGGTGCCCTTTATGAACGAACTGTCTGCTGAAACCGGGATGAACATTAAATTCGCCACCATGCGCGACATTCCCAGTTTTGAAAGATGCCTTGCAAAAGGGGCTTATGATATCGCTTATATGAACCCTTATCATTACACCACCTTCAGTGCCAAATCAGGCTACCGGGCCTTTGCCCATCAATCAGAAAAGAAATTAAAAGGCCTGATCGTTGTTAAAAAAGGCAGTGCGATTAAATCGTTACAAGATCTAGATAATCAAAGGATGGCTTATCCCTCCCCCGCAGCCTTTGGCGCAAGTGTTTTGCCCCGCGCAGAATTGAAGGCCAAGGGCATTCAGATTGATCCGAAATATGTGAAGTCCCATACCAGCGTTTATCTCAATGTGGCAAAAGGGCTATTTCCGGCAGGAGGTGGGGTGCTACGTACCTTTAATAACGCCGCCCCAGAATTAAAAGATCAGTTGGAAGTGGTCCATTACACCAATGCTTATACCCCTCATGCCTTTGCCGTGAATGGGGCGCTCAAACAAGATCAGGTCGCCAAATTACAAGAGGCCATGCTCAAAATTGCTAAAGAAAAACCTGCGTTGGTTAAAAAGATTGGCATGAAAGGCTTTGATTTGGCCGCAGATGAAGATTGGAATGATGTACGCGCCTTAAACCTGACCCAAGATCAAACGAAGATTGCAGAACAGGGATCGGATAAATGTCGTTTAGATTAAAAACGATTGCAGGCATTGCTTTTATCGAAGTCATTTTGCTGGGCTTCTTGGTCTTCAGCAGCATGGAGTATTTGCAAAGCTCAAACGAAAAGCAATTAATTGAACGTGCAGAGACCTCTGCCAAACTGTTTGCAACCATGACAACGGATGCCATCGTTGCGTTTGATCTGGCCTCGCTTGATGAGCTGTCTTCAAAAGTCATCAGTAATCCGGATATTTTATATATCCGTGTGCGAAATGTGGAAGGCCAGGTCCTGAGCGAAAAAGGCGAAGACCGTATTTTGTCGCGAGAATTTCGCGAAGATGCCACCATTAAACAGGCGAGTGATGATAAGATTTTTGATGTCAGTCAGGCGGTTACACTGGATGCAGATAAAATTGGTTATGTGGAACTGGGGGTCAGTACCCACCGTCTGGAAGTGGTTTTCGATAAAGCTGCCCAGCATATGTTCACCGTAGCGTCAATCGAGGTGATTTTGGTGGGGGTGTTTGGTTTTATCCTTGGTGGTATTCTCACAAAACAATTGACCTCTTTGCAGATTGGGGCACGCGCGATTGCGGATGGGGATTTGGGGCATACAATTGTGGTGAGTGGCATGGATGAGCTGGCTGATACGGCCGAATGTTTTAACGAGATGTCCACGGCCTTGTTGAATTACGAACAGGAATTGAAGTTAGAAAGAGACAAAGCAGACCAAAAACGCCGTCTCGCAGAAAGCATTTTAGGGGATGCGGTTGAAAGCTTATCCCAAGGTATCTTGATTGCCGATGGTAACGACAATGTGGTTCATATGAACCAAGCCTATATTGATATCTATGAAATTTCTGATGATAAGCTGCCCGCAGGGGCCACAACACAAGATGTGTGTGACCTTGTAACAGCGACTAAAGACAAGAGCTATGAACATCAATCTGAAGATGATGGCGATGCGTTGCCTATTATGCGCCTGTCCAATGACCGTTATGTCATGCAAAGCTATAAAGCCTTAAGCGCAGGGGGACATGTTTGGTTGGAAACCGACATTACCTCCATCATCAAAGCGGAAAAAAAGACCAGACAGCTTGAACATGAGCTTTTACAAGCCCAAAAAATGGAATCTATCGGCACACTCGCCGGTGGGATCGCCCATGAGATCAATACACCCATTCAATATATTGGCGATAACCTGCGTTTCATTGGGGACTCTGCAACCGATATGTTGGATTTCTTCAATAAATATGACGCACTTAAACGCGACCTGTTTGAAAAAGACATTCAGTTGGAGACCATAAAACAATGCGAAGATGCCTTTGAAGAGGCTGACATTGACTTCCTGTTAGAAGAGTTGCCAAGCGCCATCGATCAATCCCAGCAAGGGGTGAAACATGTGTCCAACATCGTCCTTGCGATGAAAGAATTTGCCCACCCCACATCAAAAGACAAAAATACTGCAGACCTGAACCGGATTATCGAACGCTGCGTGACCGTTTGTAAAAGCGAGTGGGGTCCGGTTGCGGAACTTGACTTGAAACTGGATGAAAACCTGCCATCGGTTATGGGATATGAAAGCGACCTTAATCAGGTCATCTTAAACCTTGTTGTCAATGCAGCCCATGCTTTGGAAGGTAAAACAGATGGCACTGGGCGCATTGAGATTACGACTGAGACAGCATCCGACAATGTTGTCGTAAAAGTCAGCGACAATGGCTGTGGCATCCCCAAAGAGGGGCTGAAACGAATTTTTGAACCCTTCTACACCACGAAAGAAGTGGGCAAAGGCACGGGGCAAGGCTTAGCTATTACCCATGATATCATTGCTCGTAAACATGAAGGTGAGATCAAGGTTGAGTCTGAGGTTGGTGTAGGCACCGTGTTTAAAATTATTCTTTCTTTATGAAAAAATTGGCGTGAGTTTAATTGGTAAAGCTAGGGTAATGATGATTAGAAGATGTGCTGCGTTTTGTCGTAAACGTTTTTCTAGTTGCAAAAGAAACAACGCCCATTTGGTTGAGAATTCCCTAGGTGCGTTATTGATACGCGCTAACTTGGCAGAGGGCACTGTATATAATTCTGTGCATGTTTACATACTAGGAATTCCAAACCACGCAAAAGCTGCAGTAGATAATCGCACTACAAGCCGCTGTTTGCTATGTGCGTCAGTTTATAACATAATTACGCCAGCCTCCATAGGAGGTAATGTCATCAGCCTCTTCCAGCGCAAAACCTTCCAGCACAATATGAATTTTTTCTTCAGCAGAATGTTGCTTACGGGTCTTATGACGAATGTCTTGAACCACCTTCGATGCGGGTGCTTTGGATTTAGTTCTCATCTTCATTCCTTACGTCATTACGATAAGACCAAAATTCTCCTTTGTTCAATCTATATGTTTGGTCTCATTGGTGCTGAAGGGGAACGCATTAGGTGACGACATCTCACAGATCACTGGGACGGAAGATTTGGTCAGGACACCACTCAATATTTCTGTTAATGGGATGGACCGGCTGCTCCCAAACAGCCAACAGGTTATACTTTACGTGATTAATCTGTTTACAAAGGAGCCATCCCATGCCCAGACAATCTAAATCAGAAATCATCGCCCTCTCTTCCATCGGCATTGATATTGGCAAAGACGTTTTTCACATCGTTGGTTTTGATCCAAATGGAAATATTGTCATTCGCCGTAAAATCAAACGCTTATCATTGGAGAAGGAATTTGAACGCTTCCCTCCCTGTATTGTTGGCATGGAAGCCTGCCTAAGCGCACATTTTGTCAGCCGTACTTTGCGAAAACTCGGCTTTGACCCGCGTATCATTCCAGCCAAATACACAAAGCCTTTTGTTAAAGGGCAAAAGAATGACTACAACGATGCAGAGGCCATTGCAGAAGCTGCGTTGCGGCCAAACCTCAAAACGGTCCGTGAGAAAACACAAGATCAACTAGACCTTCAAGCTTTACATCGTGTGCGTTCACGCATGGTGTCGCGTCGAACAGCTACCATTAATCAAATTCGCGCTTTCCTCATTGAACAAGGGATCACTGTCCGCGTTGGTGCTCATGCCTTGCGAAATTCATTATTCGCAATATTGGATAATCGCATGGATGAAATCTCAGAGCGTATGCACGATATCATAATTGGATTGTATGAGGATTGGCTCTGGCTTGATGAACGCATTGAAACCACAACCAAAGAAATTGAAAAAATCAGTCTACAAGAAAATAATTGCCAGCGGTTGATGTCTGTACCTGGAATTGGCCCAATGATCTCTACCGCCATGGTTGCCGCCATTGGCACAGGGGAAGCGTTTGAACGAGGTCGCGATTTTGGCGCATGGCTTGGATTGGTACCAAGGCAATATAGTACTGGTGGAAAACCAATACTGGGGCGCATATCCAAGCAAGGTAATAAATACCTGCGAACCTTATTTGTACAAGCAGCTCACATTATTCTCATGAGGCCGCATAAATGGGAACAATTTAGTTTTGGATCATGGTTGGAGCAAGCCTCACAGCGAATGCACAAGAACAAACTTGCGACTGCGTTAGCGAATAAACTTGCCCGTATCGCTTGGAGCATCTTGCATCATGGCAAGGCATTTGACACAAACCGGATAGAAGTGACTGCGGTTTAATCAGCAGGTCACATCAAAGGAGTTCGCGATTGAAATAACTGCATGGAACGGATCAAGAAACGCACCTGAAGTCTGATGACCCAAATGATTACTGATCAATCTGTCTGCTAATGAGACCAATAGTGTGTGCGTATTCCCATCATGGCCACGGCCCGCGAG
Organism: Terasakiella sp. 4MB5A; assembly: GCF_050058155.1. Taxonomy (GTDB): domain Bacteria; phylum Pseudomonadota; class Alphaproteobacteria; order Rhodospirillales; family Terasakiellaceae; genus Terasakiella; species Terasakiella halodenitrificans. The sequence continues at coordinate 3,303,430 of NZ_CP188815.1, forward strand.
CCGATCAAATAGGCCGGATACATATCAGCGACTTCCGATATCCAGCAAAAAAATCACTTGCGAAAAGCAGCCGGTCCATACATTTGGGTCAAACTCAGAAATTGGCGCACTTACTATGCGTGTCGGCTAATCGTTTATAAGCAGAATTCAAAACCTAATAAATTCTACATTTTATTAGGTTATGGCTGTAACCCGCAGGAATGCTTGTTCCCAATGAACCCTTGTGGAAGAAACCCAACGGAAACATAATAAATTGTTAGATATAACAATCTTTTATGAGGTTTGTGATGAAACAGGCAAAAGTAATTTCTCAACAAGAAATGAAACGTTTGTTAGCTGTAGTCGATGCAAGAAAGCATTCTGCCCGTAACCGAGTTGCAATAATGCTTTCATATTATGCGGGTTTGCGTATCGGGGAAATTGCAGTTTTGAAAGTCGGTGATGTATTTGACTGCAATCTCAATGTTAAAGATCAAATCCAACTGAAAGCATCATATACAAAAGGAAACAAAGCCCGCGTTGTGTTTGTCAGTGAAAAGCTCAAACGTGAAATAAACAAATACCGAGTGTCGTTTAACACGACACTTAATCCTAACCAGCGATTTCTATTAACTCAAAAACAAACACAGTTCTCACCTAACACACTCTGTCAGCTATTTTGCAAACTGTATTCTGATGCTGGCATCGATGGCGCATCAAGTCACAGTGGGAGACGTTCATTTATTACCAAACTTGCCCATAATGGTATTAGCCCAAAAGTCATTATGACCCTTGCAGGACATCAGCACTTAACCACGACACAGAGATATATCGACGTAAACGATGAGATGATGCGGGAAGCTGTAGAGATAATCTAAAAAAAAAGCCCCGAAGGGCTTTTAGCTCCTGTTGACAAAGTATTTTACCCATACCCGAATTGATGTGACCTGCACGAAGCCAAGGAAACTGAGCATCGTCTTGTCATACCGAGTTGCAACCCGGCGAGCATTTTTGAGTTTGTTGAAGCAGCGTTCAACCTGATTTCTCAAGCCATATACGAAATCATCAACGGGAGTGATTTCCTTTCGGTTTTTCCGCATTGGGATCATGGCGTATCCACCGCGTTTCTCCATATCGTCCCGAATGGAGTTTGCATCGTAGCCTTTGTCTGCCAATAGAACCTTGGCATCTGGACCACCCCATTCCATCAATGGAGCATACCCTTTGTAATCTGATGTTTGGCCTTCGCTGATTTCCAGAGCTATTGGCAAGCCTTCGGCATTTGTTCGAAGGTGTATTTTGGACGTAAAGCCACCTTTTGAACGGCCGAGACCCTCTTTTTGAGTCCCCCTTTTGCCCCAGCAGCCTGATGATGGGCTCTGATGATTGTGCTATCTATCATTTGCACTGTATCTGGAACGGCTTTGGCATCGTTCAAGGCATCCAGTAGAACATCCCAAACGCCGAGCAATGTCCAGCGGCGGAATTGACGATAAACAGAGGACCATTTACCGAAGTAATTGGCGAGGTCACGCCAAGGTGCTCCTGTCCGGGCAATCCAAAAAATACCATCAAGAGTGAGGCGGTGATTTGAGGGAGGACGGCCAGATTTTGGCCCTTGGGCATGAAGGAATGGCTCGAAGAATAACCATTCATCGTCGCTCATCAAATTCCGCATAGACTTCTCCTCATAAAAAGAAGTCTTGAATCACATTCTAAGCAATTTGTGAACCCACTTTGTCAACAGGACCTAGGAAGTTGTTTGTCTTCACCAATCAAAATATCAGTTTTGTTGTTTTCGATTTCTATGGCTTTATTACGGATACGTAAGCTAAAGCGCACCTTGCCATCGTAATCACGCCAGTACCATTTGCGGATGGGTTTTTGGATTTCTTGTTTTACCCGCTGTCCGTTTTCACCTTCGACATATTCCATACGTGTTTCTGTATATGTCTCACCTTTAACCATGGCATTCGCCGCTGCAAGCTGACGATTTAAGTTCGTGATTAAATTGCGACGAGCATTTTCAAACGGGCTGGATTTAGCGGGCGCTTGTGGTTCCACAAAATTCAGAGATTTAAGTTTTGTCATGTCTAACTCCATTTCAATTCCTTCCTTAAGTGTAACTTCATCGGTTTAAAGGAAAAGGATTTTAATGACTAAGGTATTGAATTTGTGAATGAATTTATTAAGACGCAATTCAAAAGAATTTAAACTTGCGCATTCTTAGAAGCAGAGTTAAAACAGTGACAAGCTGATTGAGTAACGACCTGCAAAAAACCTACAATATTTTTACAGCGTCTGATTTTATTATAAATTTCAATTAGTTATAGCGGGCGTAGTTCAATGGTAGAACGACAGCTTCCCAAGCCTTACATGTAAGGGTGGCAGACCCTTAAAGCAGAACATTTAATCTACATTTAAATCAATATTTTAGGATATTATTCCTGGGATTTTGCTGGATTTTTTTTGTTATTTTTTTTATATTTTGTCACACTTTTGAATCACCAAGGTCTAAAAAGCAGTGGCAACCGTCAGACGACACGGTAAAAAATGGCAGGGAATCGTAAGACGCAAGGGTTGTAAATCCAGCGTTAAATCCTTTGCCAGGAAGTCAGATTTGATGAGGTGGGTTCGTTCAGAAGAGACCACCATAGACGCGCTACAGAATGGTGATGACCAGAGCATATTGGATGAGTTGTCATTGGGTGATTTGATGGTTCGCTATCGTGACACGGTATCACCCAGCAAGAAGTCACATAGACACGAACGCAATCGTATCAATCTTATGCTACGCCACCCAATCACGCAGCTAAAACTATCAGACCTTAGCAGTGGATACTTTGCCAGATACCGTGATGACCGACTACGCACCACAGGACCGCAGAGTGTTCGCCACGAGCTAAACACCTTTAGCATTGTTATACGCACCGCCAAGATTGATTGGTCCATTCCAATCAATCGTGTTTGGTTGGATGATATACGCAAGCCCAAGATACCAGCAGCACGAGACAGACGGTTGATGGGTGATGAGTATGAACGATTGATGGAAGCAGCCCATGGCAGTCAATCAATCCACATGTCCAACATTATTGAGTTTGCTATCCAGACAGGCATGAGGGTTGGTGAGATTGCAAGTTTGGAATGGTCCAACATATCGCTACACCAACGCATAGCACACCTACCAGACACCAAGAATGGAACGAGCCGTGATGTTCCATTGACCACCATGGCAGTTCAAGTTTTGTCGCAGCAACATGGCTATGATCGCGAACAACCATTTCCAATCACCAAGCATGGTATCGGTGCAGCATTTAGGAAGATTTGCAAGCAGGCAGGCATTAAAAATCTACGGTTCCATGACCTACGACACGAAGCAATATCAAGATTGTTTGAGCATGGTTTAGCTATTCCAGAAGTGGCTTTAATCAGTGGTCATAAAGACTTTAGAATGTTGGCGCGATACACCCACCTAAAAGCCCATAACATTGTTCATAAGTTGGGCTAAATACCAGTTCAATGTATAGATAGTGAGACAAGCTTATGAGCGATTTAGATGCACAACAGATAGACCAAGATTATCCAATGCCAATGTTGTTGGACAGTGATGAGTATTATTCGGACCAGATTGGTTTGAGATTGATGGCTATGGGTTTGCTACCAACGCCCAGCCAAGATGATGAATGACAAGATTATTTAACCAACGTGCCAATGCATTTTGTTAAACAATCTTTGTATGGTCCATTTGGACCAATCACTTTGATGACAGAGCTTTATCATAAACAGCAGTGGATAAATCCATAGCCAGTTTTTTTAGATCGTCGCCCAGCCCAGTATCAACGTTTGAGCCGATGAGATTATTTGCAGTTTTATCAATACGTGCCGTCAGAACAATCATAGTTTGCAGCGTCAGGTCTTTTTGACGAGCACGATAAGAACGTGCATAGCTTTCACATTTCAGCAGATATCGTGTTGAGTAATCATTCAGGTTTGAGACAAGACCAGCTTCTTTTAACTTCGCATAAGTATAGTTCAGATAGTTCATAAATATATTTTCCATTTTTTTAATATTAAAAGCTATTTGCGTAGCTTTATTGATAAATAGCTATGTAATAATATTGAACTTTGATGCAGTTATTTGGTATAATACATATATTAAATGTTAATATTATTTATATAACCATTCAGTAGTATTCACCTATTAACTACATAGGAAGAATGACGCAGCATAATCGGACAACAGACGGGCGTTATAAGTGAGAATGGCACGAAGGAATATCGGATAGGTATGGTTGATTAACGCGCTATAGCGTTCCTATTCGGTTGCCACCTAAATAGGCACCCTACCGTGATGCGGTGGTGATAAAATAAACCGAAGGAAGGCAATGTTAAAAACGACAACCTTCAGGGCTTTAATAGTTATGAACGAATGAACCGTTAAAGCTTGCCGATTGACTACGATAATATGTAGTGAAGCTATTGGGATTTAAGGGATGGTATCGCAATCCACCAATCTAATACGCCCAACATTCGTTCCAACTCAAGTTCATTTCAGTTGATAGTGTCTTCTACCCCGTGGGGGGGAAGGCATAACAATCTTAGTTATTTCAATAAGCGGACCGTTGGTCCTTAAAAAAATATTATTAAAAAATGATTATGGGGTCTAAATCAAGTGCGATTAAGCACGAAGATTTTAGAACCCATATGAACGAACGAAGCGTAGCGTAGTTCGGGCAACCAACCTTATTGTTAATCATAAAAATATTTAGAATGATTTCTTAACATAGTTCATTGCCAGCTTATCCAGATGGCTTTGAGATTTAAGTTCTTTGGTTGCAGTTTCCAAATCAGATTCAGATGACGCAGAACCAGTTCCATACATAACACCAAGCAATAAACTTTTTTGATTATCCAGCTTTTGTTGTTTGGATTTCAGCAGATTCATTTTTCGCAATGAACGAAGACTTATCCGCACCTTTTTCTTTTTATCAGTTCGTATTGTTTTTTTTGATGGGTCGTAGTGGATACCAGTTCCACAAGGATGCCCAATGATTTCATATAATCGCATACCAATATTTATTAACAGACGTACCAGTCAGCAATGTTAAAAAATATTGTTATTTGCAATGGTGATACACATTGAACATTTCGCAGATACCAGCAACCAGTTCAGGCGTTCCATTAAATAGCACTAAGCAATATGGGAATCGTGATGAGCTTTTATATTCTTTGCCATGGCGTATGAATGTCAGGCGTTCTTTCAGAATGAAGATGTCAGCTTTTTGGTCAATATATTGATGCCAGTATTGGGTATGAGGTCGCAATGGTATCAGCATTATTTTAACGCCACGATCCAACAATGATTCATTATATGTTTTAGGCACCCAATCTTTCAATCGGCTAAATGGTGGATTGAGATACACATTGCCAGCCCAGCGTTGTTCCAATCCATTATCTTCTTTGATGTAATATTGTTTGGCTTTCACATTGGCAAGTTCAGGGTCAGCACTATTTGAGCACGGGTCTAAATCAGGAATGCCAATCAAGTCATAAACCTTATCTAACAGCCAATGAGGACTATACCATTCGTCGTCAGCAGATGCTTTTTGTTCAACAGGTTTCAGTTTTCGCCGTGGAACGATATTTAGTTTTATATCCATTGCCGTATAAGCATTGAATAGATGGTCACATTGTCCTTTGGATTGTTCCAAGTTTCTTATGGTTGGCAAGGACACATTGATTTTATCAGCCAGTTGAGATTGGGTGATGCCAATATTCAATCGTGATTGCTTTAGCTTTAATCCAACTTCTTCAGCTTTGACAGCTTCACGACCAAGCTTCAATCGCATATCCAGAACTTCAATAATGGGCAGCAGGTTTTTAATGGTGCCCACCCGTCCATTTGATTGAACGATCTTAGCAACAGTTTGTCGTGATAGTCCAACCCGTCCAGCAACAGACAGATAGTTCATTTTCAGATTTTGAAGTTGGGTTTCCATAGTAATATTTCTTAACCAACGTACCGATGGGTTTTGTTAAGTAATCTTTCTATCAACACCCAGAACAATCAACCAGCTATATTTCAATAACCAAGTAATAAAAATGATAACATTTATATCTTTGATTCTATTCACCAGTAATACACCGATTTTGTCAGTATAGTTTGTATATACATTTAATATATGTTAAACTATGCTTAATAAAATGAAGTAAAGAATCTTAAAAGGTAAATGTAAAATGGCTAAACAAGCTAAAGTCTTAAATGACCAAGAAGTAAAAAGAGTTTTAGCTATGATTGCTACACGCAGATATGCAGTTAGAGATCGTGCAATATTTATGTTGAGTTATTTGGCAGGCTTAAGAGCGATTGAGATTGCCAGCCTACGGGTTTCAGACATTGCGGTGGATGGTAAAGTTCAGGACCGAGTTGTATTGATGAAGAACCAGACCAAGGGCAATGAAGCACGAGTCATTTTTGTTTCAGACAAGCTTCGTAAAGAACTTCAATCATATTTGGATACGGTTGATACTATTGTTGAGACGCAACCATTGTTCCGAGGTCAGAAGGGTTCATTCAGTCGCCATAGCGTATGTCTATTGTTGGGTCGCATATATCAGGAAGCAGGTATCAAGGGTGCCAGTAGCCATTCAGGTCGCAGGACATTCGCAACAACATTGGGTGATAAAGGCGTTGGCATTCGTGTAATCCAGCGTTTATTAGGGCACAGCCACGTTTCAACGACAGCCAGATATATTGAATGTTCAGATACACAGTTGGAACAAGCCGTGCAGTTAGTTGGATAGCTTTTCCATATAGGGTTTATATTTCATATCTTCTACAAGGATATGGTCATTCAACCAATGGGTAAGATAAGTGATAAGTTCAGATGGAACATTTTTGTTTCCAGTCACAGTGTCCATTGATAAGTCAGAGACCATTTCAAGATATTCCCAATGAAGTTGGGCGTGGTCTTCTAAACGTTCATAGCCAATCTTTTTCAGCAACGCTTCTTCATAATCCAGATGGTCTTTTGAATATTTGAGCATTTCAGCAAGTGTGTCGTGCAAGGTTTCAGAATGAATATCTAAGTCAGATTCATTGATTAAGTTATTAATCATTGCAACGATTTTTTGATGTTGATTGTCCAGCGTCTTATCACCAACACTAAACTTTTCAATGTCCCATTGAATCGACTTCATTGTTTTCCCCTATCAATATTCCTTTCCGCTTAATAGCAGAAGACATATCTAAAATAAAGTTAGGGGCAATACATAATATATTTAGATAATATTATCATGATTCACAGTTGGAACAAGCCGTGCAGTTAGTTGGATAGTGTTTCCACGAATGGCTTATATTTCATATCTTCAGTCATAATATGATTTTCCCACCAGTTCATTAAAAAATGGACCAAGTCTTTTTTCAAGCCTTCATCAGCACTTTCAAGTGACAGGCTTTGAACCTTATCCAAGAACTTTTGATGAGCAATCTTATGATTATCTAAATCAGCATAGCCTATTTGTTCCAGCAATGATTCTTCATATGCAAGGTGCTCATCAACATATTTCATCAATGCATCAAGAATAAAGCCATAGCCTTTATCGTGTTCAGGATTCACAAGAACTGAACTTTGAACAGATAGTTGATAGATTAGATTCAACAACATCTTATGTTGTTCATCCAACTTATCATTTCCAACGCTATGTTTTTTATAAGCCCAACTTATTTCACGCATTTTTTAGCAGCACCATATTTAACCAATATTGCTTTTTAGTATTTTTTCTACTTTAAGAATAGCTATCCAATCGCATTATGTAAAATCACATAGGTATTGACCGCCATTTATGACACACCTTTCGTCGTCACATTCTTGAATCATTCAGCCCCATTTTAGGTCTATTTTCTTATGATTTTAGAACGTGATTTTATTTTATGATTTTTATTGAAGTCATTGAGACGATGCAGTAAAACCCAGTCAGATAATGAGCGGGTGTCGTATAGTGGTTATTACGACAGCTTCCCAAGCTGTACACGAGGGTTCGATTCCCTTCGCCCGCTCCAAATCTCCCATACCAATCATATCAATGACTTCCGGCGTTTTAGCGTATTCGTAACCGGTGCGTTATGGTGTCCAAATCATCGTCTTGACTGAATTGCCCCTTTAGTAGTTCAACACGGTTATAATCAGCCGCTATCGTTCAATCCGGACCTTTGCCTCCTGCAAAGTATAGAATTTTTCTCCATCTAAACGTTCTTTGCGATTGAGCAAGGTCAGTATTAAATCAACTTGATATCCTCTGCCGTGATTATGGCATTGTTGCTGAACTCGGCTATTTTCGTACTTTGATAGGCTGTTTCAACGCCATCGCCATCAAAATATAAGGCCGTATGATTTTCCTCTGATGTCGAGAGGTAAAAGGACGGCCAGCCCCAATCATATGCGTTGCTTAATTTGGAATCATTCCCCTGAATTTCTAACGCAAAATCACGTAAGGGACCGTCATTAAGGCCAAATGTGTTCTCTAAACCGGAAAGTGCGATATGCAACTGGTCCGTGCCGGAAATGAAATCTTCAATGATATCAAATGTATCCAGACCAGCTTCCAGAACAAAGATATCTTCGCCAGCCCCGCCCGATAGAATGTCTTTACCCAGACCGCCTGAGATTGTGTCATTACCGTCATTGCCGATGATCACATTCGGTTTTTCATCCCCATTTAAAACGTCATCGCTATTGCTGCCATTGATAACGCAATTGTTATCAATAGTGGTCCATTCTGTACCCCGATTTTCTAAATTAATTTGACGGGAATAGGCGGCGTCATCCATTTCCCAGATGGCGGCGTCACCGGCATCATTTAACCAAAGGATGTCGGATGTCCCGTCACCGGTATAGTCACCATCGCCAACAATATGCCAAGATGTATTAATGGTCCCTAGGGAATGTTCTTCAACCTTGTTGCCATATTCCATTTCCCAAATCAGGGTGCGACCATCGTCGTTGCGCCATAACACATCGGATGTGCCATCACCGTTATAATCACCGCTGTTGATCATATTCCAGGAAAGGTCATGGGTACCCAAATTGTGACTAGAAGTCATAACGCCATTCGTTATCCCCCAAACCACAGTTTGACCATTGGAATCACGCCATAAAATGTCGGATGTCCCATCCCCGGTGTAATCCCCGTCGCCTATAATTTTCCAATCGGTGCCGATCATACCGAAATCGTATGTTGCGCTTTTCCCATTGCCACCGTCCATCGCCCAAATAACAGCTTCACCGTTGCGCCCGCGCCAGAAAATGTCTGAGGTGCCATCCCCTGTATAATCGCCACGACCAACAACAGACCACGCGGTATCGACGATACCAAGCTGAATGTTCTGGGAATAAGAGCCACCATCCATACCCCAGACAACGGTATTGCCGTTGTTGTGCCGCCATAGGATATCTGAGGTACCATCGCCTGTATAATCGCCATTTCCAACAATGGACCAGTCTGTAGATACGGCTCCTAAATCAATGGTACCTGTTTGTGTCCCCTGATCCATATTCCAAATAACGATATGCCCCTCGGTGTTGCGCCAGACAATATCGGAAGATGAATCGCTACTGAAGTTCACCGATGCGGGCCTTGGGGTGACCGATATGTTTTTATCACCCATTGCAGACCAATTCTCACCAATACGTTCAAAATTAATTTGTTGAGAGTAGGCGCCATTTTCCATTTCCCAAACGGCAACATCCCCGACCTGATTTAACCACAGAATATCGGATGTGCCATCCCCGGTGTAATCCCCGTCTCCGACGATATTCCAGGATGTGCTGATCGTGCCCATAGAATGTTCGTCTGCTTTTTCACCATTGTTCATTTCCCAAATCAGAGTTTGACCATCTTCGTCCCGCCACAGGATATCAGAAGTACCATCACCGTTATAATCACCACTGCCGATCATATTCCAATCGGTATCATGTGTGCCTAAATTATGACTGGTGAACATCGCCCCATTATTTATTCCCCAAACAACGGTTTGACCGCTTCGATTGCGCCATAAAATATCGGCTGTGCCATCCCCGTTATAGTCGCCATCTCCGATGACTTTCCAGTCAGTTCCAATCATGCCGAAATCATATGTCGCGCTTTTTCCATTGCCGCCATCCATCGCCCAAATAATGGCTTCACCGTTGATCCCGCGCCAGAAAATATCATCGACACCATCCCCGGTATAATCCCCCCGGCCCGCAATAGACCATGTTGTATCTACAGTCCCGAGTTGTATGTTTTTACTGTAGGAACCGCCATCCATACCCCATATGACAGTATTGCCATTTTCAGCGCGCCATAAAATATCGGCTGTCCCATCACCTGTATAATCGCCATTCCCCGCAATTGCCCAATCCATAGAAATGGTGCCCATATCCATTGTACTGGTTTTTATACCAAGGTCGATATTCCAAATGACAATGTGCCCATTACTATCACGCCACATAATGTCGGAGGCAGAATCTTCGCTATAGTTCGTTGTTGGCAATCTTGTTGTAGATTGAGGTGTCTTGTCCCCAATTGCAGACCATCCTGTTCCGATCCGTCCCAATTCAATATCTTGGGCATGTGTGCCGTTATTCATTTCCCAGACCGTGGCATAACCGGATCCATTTAACCATAATAAGTCTGAGGTCCCGTCTCCGGTATAATCTCCTTCACCGACAAGTTTCAGATCAGCATCAATCGTGCCGAGGGAATGTTCGGCAGATTTGTCACCATCATCTAATTCCCAAATCAGAGTTTGTCCGTCGGTTTTTCGCCATAAAATATCGGCTGTGCCATCCCCGTTATAGTCGCCATCTCCGCTCATATACCATGAACTATCCAAGGTGCCTAAAGTATGGCTTGAAGACATAACGCCTTGCGTTACCCCCCAAACAACAACTTGACCACTGCTGTTGCGCCACAGAATATCGGCTGTACCGTCACCGTTATAATCACCATCTCCGATAATATTCCAGTCGGTGCTGATGGTGCCGAAATTATATCGAGAAATATTTGTGGCGCCATTATCGAGTGCCCAGATAACGGTTTCTCCATTACCACCGCGCCAGAAAATATCTGAGGTACCATCCCCTGTGTAATCCCCATGACCCACAATAGACCAATCGGTACTGATCACACCCAGCGAAATGTTTTGTGAGTAGGAGCCGTTATTCATACCCCAAATAACAACTTTTCCCTCTTGAGTACGCCAAAGAATGTCAGAGATACCGTCACCGTTAAAATCACCATCACCCAGCATGGTCCAATCACGCGTAAAAGTACCAATTTCGGCCTGCTTGTCGAGGGCTCCCTCCCTGTTTAGATCCCAAAGAACGGTTCGCCCATTGGTGTGGCGCCAGATTATATCGGAAGTAAAATCTCCATCGAAACTCATGTGAGATTTTTGAAGGTAGTGATATCCGTCTGCAAATTGGAGGCGTTCCATCAAATGAAGTGTATCAATACCATCACTGCCATTTCCAGCATTGTGACTGACTGTAAAGCCAGTATCACCTTTTGTAATCGCGTAGTCCGATTTATTGCCAGAGAAAATGGCCGTATCGTACCCAGCACCACCGATCAAAATATCATCACCGCCACCACCGGTTAAGGTATCATGCCCATCCGCACCGAAGAATTTATCGATACCCGATGTTCCGGCAAAGGTATCTGAGTTATTCGTCCAAACCTCGTCATAAGTAACGCTGTCCAAAACATGTGTGATTGTGTTTGATGTATAATTTTGGTTTGCAGGGTCTGCCACTTGAAGAGTGACCGTACGTGAGGTCACTGAGGTTGAAATAACCTGAAGGCTGTTTAACAGGTCTTCGTAAGTGGCATGATCTGCTTCACCGCTCAGCGTTAATATGCCTGTTTTAGGATTATAAGTTTGTGTAACAGAGACATTATCCGGAATCGATACGAATAAATAATCTTGAGCCCCAGCGTCAGACAAAGTCAGGGTCGCAGATATCAAGGTGGTATTGTCATGATCGCTTAGGCTGATTGTTGGATTTTTGCTCAGAACGGGCGCATCATTTATACCGCTAACGTTCACAGTCATAGTTGCTGTGGTTGTGGCAGAATGCTCATCCGTCACCTGAAATGTGAAGGATACTGTTTCTGAAGCACTTTCGCTCAGAGATTTAAACTCTCCGACGGGATCGAAGCTGTACGTACCATTAGAGTTTAAGGTAAGTTGGCCTTTATCTGGACCCGAAATTAAACGATAGGTAAGGGTTGCACCTTGATCAGGGTCTGTTGCAAGCAGCGTACCGCTTATAACATTGCCTTCTGTTGCTTCAGTTGTCTGATTTTGGACGTTCGGCGCATCATTTTCGCCATTGACAGTAATTGTTGCTGTTTGAGTTGTGGTCGCAATACCATCGCTGACGCTATAGGTGAATTCAATATTTTCGCTTTCACCCTTGCCTAGGGCATCAAAAAGAAGGCCCGGGGTAAACTGATAAGTACCATTGGAGTTAATGACCATATTGCCCTTTGATGGGGCAGATACCAAACTGAAACTAAGGGTGTCATCATCAGGGTCGGATGCACTGAGCGTGCCTGTTAAGGTCGTATTTTCGCCAGTGGATAAACTAACTGTTTCTGCAATAGGGGCTCTATTAGAGGCAATCTTGAATTCGGGAATTGTGTAAAGAGCGTTGTCAAATTTCAACCATTCGATATCAAATAACGTATCCGTCCATGTATCGTTTGAAATTAGAACACTACTGTTTGCGCCATCAGATATATGATAATTGAGGTAATTCCCTGCAAAATATGCGACATCATCTCCAGTTCCACCATAGAGATAATCGTCACCATCACCTCCACTTAATGTGTCATCGCCCACATTGCCGTATAGGTAATCGACACCTTGCCCACCGCTTATCGTATCATTGCCGCGACCACCACTTAGGGTATTGGATTGATCGTTCCCGATCAGAGTATCGTTGCCATCGCCGCCAAATGCATTTTCAATGATTGTTCCTGTTGCGATTTGCACGGACTGCTCGTCAATTGTACTTGTCGTACCCGCATTCAGGTTAATCGTAAGGTTAGAGGTAATGGCGGCCGCGTTCAGGGTATCTGTGCCCCCGTTCGTATCCTGAATAGAGCTACGACCTGCGCTATAGATTTGATTGAATTCTTCGGTATAAACATAAATATCATCAGCGCCTGTATTGCCATAGAAGGTTATATTGGCATCGACAAGAGTGCTGTTATTTATGCTTGTATCTTCAAATGTAAGTGTCCAGTCGCCGTAACTATCTTCACCCCAATGTTGAACAGATGTGAAATCCCATAATAGTTCGGTTTGCGTGGTGTATGCACTTGTGGACAGAATACTTTTTGTCCCATCCGGCGAGGTTAGGGAAATCACCATGTCGCGCAAGAAATAGGCTTGACCAGTAAGATCAAGAGAAATGGCAACATTCTGTATGTCGAGGTGTTGATTGACACTTAGGACAAATGAATTCGTCTGATTTGCCGTAATCTGTCCGGAGGCATGGGTGGACGTAACACTTTCTTCATTGGCGAAGGTGGATTGGAATGTCCATGTTTCTGCCATACGAATAGCGGCATGCGCATCCACCAAGCCAAATCCAACCTCGTGGCTGAAGTGCATTCCGCCGCCATTCCAGTTTCCGGCGCCATTGATGTTCCATTCAGGGTTGGTTTGGTCCACTTGTCGGGCTGAATAAGCCAATATTTGCTGAATGTCACGATAACCCAACAAGGGATTGGCTTCATAAAGCAGAGCAATAACACCGCTGACAATTGGTGCCGAAGCAGAGGTTCCACCAAATTCATTCGTATAATTGGTGTTACTATATCCTTCTGCGCCACTACGATCAGTCGTGTATATTCCTGTAACGTGCCCGTTGCTGGGGGCGCTCACTAAAACCGCAGCGCCGGGGGTACTGTAATAACTGGCCTGCCCATCTTGGGTAATGGCACCAACGGCAATTGTGAAGCGCGAATTTTGTGCAAATTTATAATTTACATCGAAGCTGTATTCTTTTTCATTGCCCGCGGAATAAACGATGGATGTCCCCAACCCATTCCTACCTTGGTCAACAGTATTTTGAAGTGCTGTTTTGATAGAATATCCAGGGTCACTAAAAAAACTAACAAACCCCCAGCTATTATTGACGACATCGAAACTTTTTGATCTGAACAATATGTTTACGAGGTCTGTTGTATAGATCTCGCTAAAATTGAGGCGAAGACCCGCAATCTTACTGTCATAAGCAACGCCAACGCCCCCGATACCATTGTTCTCCGCAGCAATAAGGCCTGCAACGGGAGTGCCATGATAATCTCCGGCTTCCGCCATAGCACTCAGATCGTAGTCAGCATAATCGTAGTCTTTGTAAAGAAGATAGTTATCATTCAGGTCTTCGTGGGTATAATCAATGCCATCATCAACAACGGCGACAGTGGTACCTGCACCTGTATAGTCATCCCAAACTTTTTCAACATTAATATCAATACCAACGAGACCACCAGTTTGCCCTGTATTTTTGAGGTGCCATTGCTTACTGAATTCTCCGCCTGTTGGAAGGTAATTAGGAGAGATGTCTAAAGACGAATTTTCTTCTTGCTGGATTGAGGAGTTTTCAGAAGGTTCAGGTTGCCAGATGCTGGCAGTCTCTGAATCGGAAATAAGATGACTTTCCAAATAAGCTCTATCCGCATTTTCTTTATTATTATTCGCCGTCATTTTTTCCTGTTCCCCCCACCTTTAAGAGAGGTATGGTTATATAATATTTTAAATAAGAAGACACCGGCGCGAATTATACTACCTATAAATGTTTTTTCAATGTGATTTGCGTCACTCTCTCCATATAAAAAACCTATTTTAGAATGGCTTAAAAACTGAAGGTGGCAGGGTTTATACATTGGGATCAGTTGACGGGGTCGACTTTATCCATATGTGGGGATTTTTTTTAAAAGAAGTCACAAAAGTATAAAATACTAAAAAAAGAACCCCGCAAACCTTTAGGGTCTGCGGGGTTCATGGTGCTGATGAGTAGGATTGAACTACCGACCTCTCCCTTACCAACACAGTTGATCTAGCTGTAAGCATTGCATTTCCTTGGCTGTTAGCTTCAAAAAAGGGGGTTAAAGTTGAAAAACAAGGGGTATTCTGCGGACATAATCCGGACATCTCAATAATTCTCCGCTGCGTTTGATTGATAGTCAGGATGGTGCTTTCCATACACTCTAATTAAGGTTTGTTCAGACATGCCTAGGAAACCCGCCAATTCCCACGTGGAGACTTTGCCGGACTGCATCCCCCAGGTCGCCCGAGTATGCCGCATAGTATGAGGAGTTACTCCTTCAAGGCCCGCTTTTTTACATGCATTTGCAAATGACTTCTTGAGGTCTTTCATCCGCTTGCCATCGTTATGTAAGACATAGTCACTGACCACTTTATACCTCGCGGCCCGTCTTAAATGCCCTATCAACTTCGTTGGAATACGTGAAGTTGGCCTCTTTTTCTTTGTTTGTTTGCGCCCGACGGGGTTCCAACGAATGAACCCGCTGTCCAGATCTACCTGACTCCATTGAAGAGAAAGAATTGCTTCTCGCCGTTGCCCCGTGTGTAGGCCGATCAGAATAAACAGGGGAAGGTAGTGCCGGCTTTTTTCAAGGCGTAATGACGCGCGAAGAAGACGAGCAGCTTCTGATTTTGTCAGGTACCTTTCCCGCGGTTCCGGCATTTGAGGCATAAATATCTTTGGGGAATGCGTCAAACGGTTCTCACCAACGGCATGGTTTAAGGCGGCGGCCAACACGCCGAGTTCTCGTCTTACAGTTCCGGCAGCTTTTTTTCGCCATTTCTCATAACTCTGACAAATCACTTTCGTGATCTCAGAAACAACTTTTCCTTCAAAAAAGTCGACAATTGGTAACGCTGCATATCTGATCGCATCTTGCGATTTGGCTGTTGGCATGACTTCATTGAGGTAATCCACAATCACAGCGGTCACGAGAAGCTCAGAAGGATCAGCTACACAGTTTTTTCGCTGTCGTTGGAGGAGCCAGTTTGCGAAGAGCAGCTGCGCTTCATCAGGATCTTTCGTGCCTGTGCTGCGCTCCCTGCTGCGGCCATCTTCAGTCCAAAAGATGTAGAAGGTGCCATTTCGTTTCTTATTTGGGACACACTTGGGCCCTCTGCTTGTTCTTGGCATGGCTCTACAGTCCTTCTCTGTACAAATTCTTCAAAAGCACCGGGAGGAATCATAACTTTATTCAGAACCCGAATATGTCTGATTTCTTTTTTCCGTATCAATGCTTCCACCTGATAACGGGTAAAACCATACATCTCTGCAAATTGGTTAATTGTGAGAAGCCGTTTTTCTTCGTCCTGAACTTTCAAGAGATACTCCTGTTATCTTTTTTGGCATTGAACATGACAAAACGCGCTTGCCTCTTGAAGAGTTACAGCTACAGGCGTATAAATACGTTGGGCTCGAAAAATCCATTGATTTAACGTTATTCCTGATGGGCTTCGAACTTTCATCGCCAAATGTATAAGTTCGTAGCGCGTTCCCACCGAATACTGGCGGTCGAGGACAATCCTCGTCCGCCATTGTTGTTTTCAGCCTAAATATCGTCAAGAATTTTCTTCATTGTGATATCGAAATAACTTATTTAAAACAACAATTTATAGCTAAATATACATGACATTTTGGGCCAAAAAATGTCATGTATATTTGACACTACCTGCAAGGCTAGAGAAACCGCCTATTACAGAGCTATGAAATCCCCACGTTGCAAAAATGCAACATATTTTCGATGTCGTAACTTTTTTTATTTTGAGAATAAAATATTTTGCTGAGAAGGGGCATAAATGCCCTTTTCGGGTGCATTTTTGTTTAAATGAATCTCGTTTTCTTTCAATGAACCAGTTTCGGCCATCTGAATTTTTACTCGTTCCACCTCGGCCTGTATCACTGGACTATCGTTTGAGACCTCTACCCATGCTTGGAATGGTCAAATTTGCGTTGCAGAAAAAATGTTGAGCGTTGCAGTCGAAATTCAAGATTTTCGTTTTTCAGAAGAGCCGAAAGTTCGTTTTACTGAACCGTCAGAGCTACCTAAACAAGTATTGCCGCATTTGAACCCATGGGATCACTCGATCTGTTACATCAATATGCGTAAGGCTGTATTGGACCCATATCATCCTGCCGAAATCGTACTTGGTTGTTTAGACCGAGCAACCAAGGTTATGGATGATGCTGTAAAAGGAAAACTAAATTCTGATTTCGAAGATGAGTTTCCAGCTTACTGGATGGGAGGATCAATCCTAGTTGATTTACCAAAGGGCTATAACGGTAAAGGCTATATTCATTTTGGAAAATTAAGAACCGATGAAAAAGAGGTCGGTACGCTAACCACAACTAAAAAAACACCATTACATATAGTACGTTCGAATCAGAAAGTTTCTGATAAATCAGTTATTACATTCGAATGCCCTGTCTTACATGTAAATCGAAGATTGACGGTTAATCCAGATGGTGATTGGCCCCTAAGACGATTACATGATGTAATTTGTTGGTTAGAAGACACCATCCCGGAAGCCCTTCCACAGCTAGCAACAATGCTACAAGCCCCCCACAGAACGGCACGATACATAGCGATTTCTGGTGAAAATGCAGTTTTGGTCATTGAGATCAAAATTCCCCGTGCATTTCAATCCAAAGAGTTTGCCGTAACCAGACAGAAACAGTTACCCAAACATTTGATCAACAATGCAGAAAATATTGATATTGAACGTTACACAGGATTGTCTGTTGATCATGAATATTTATACCAACGAAACGTCGGTGAAATGAAAAACTTACAAGACATACGAATTCTACAAATTGGCTGTGGTACCATCGGCGGGTTTTTGGCTCAATTTCTTGCACAGTCGGGAGCAGGAACTGGAAAAAATGGCAAGCTTCACTTAATTGACAATGATATCCTCTCCCCAGCAAATATTGGTAGACACATGCTTGGATATGAATGGGTCACTGAAAATAAGGCTTCTGCCTGTAAAGAACATCTTTCACAGCAACATCCCCAATCCAGAATTTTGTTTGATAATAAGAACGCCACTAAAACCTTTAGTCACATCACACGATTTGACTTAATAATCAACGCAACCGGGGATGATGCCTTTTCTTTTGCATTAAACGATTATTGTTTAGAATTAGGACATGATGCACCGCCAGTATTGCACTCTTGGCTTGCAGGGAATGGTGTCGCTGCACAAACTTATTTTAAAGAACCCACACATTCAACTTGCTACCGATGTATTTCAACAGAAATCAGCGGATATCCTCGTTTCAAATTATTGAAAGAACCACCTACCGAAATTGATGACGGCGTTATGGCATGTGGAGATGGTGCCTACACACCATTTCCAGTGTCACGGTCTGCTACGGCGGCAGGTCTTGCCCTTGATGCTATCTTGGCATGGGCTAACGGCAATCCATCACCACGCTTTCGCACACAAATCCTGGACCAGAATAAAGCGTACAAAGTCAAAAGCGGTAACCCTGCTCCAAAGAAGGATTGCCCCGCATGCCAAAAGATTTAATTTTCACCAATCTAATGACGGGTTCACATGTCCTGATTAAAGCTCAGGTATGGGACACTATTTCGCAATTCACTAGTGATGATGAAATCAAAGTTGAGGCCGGTGGTGTCTTCATTGGTTGTTATCGTGGCCCACATATCGAGATCACTGACTGCACAGTTCCGTTTCCGGGCGATAACCGACTACGCATGCTGTTTGATCGTAAAGACCCGATGCACCAACAAAAAACACATTCGTTATGGCGTAACAGTAAGCAAACAAAAACCTATGTTGGCGAATGGCACACTCACAATGAATTAGTGCCGTCACCATCTGGATTGGACCGCCGAACATGGAATGATGTTCAACAACGTTTTGCATTCGGCAAACGACCATTATTTTTTATGATCTTAGGCCGACAAGACAACTGGGCAGGAAATGCAAATGGATACAAGCTCGCAAGAAACAATCAAACATAGCAAGAACCCAAAACAAGAAATTGTGAAGGTGGACACTCCCCAAAACCTGCTTCTGAGGGGAACTTGAGGAAATTTGTTGCCTGAAACACCAACTCGGATTGATGTAGTTATTTCTTTTCGAGCAACCAGCCTGCTTTCACCCTTTTTAGGCTATGAGAAGTGGGACCACACTTCTCATTAGCCTAATATTCATTGGGCTGTTTTTATTCGCAGCAAAGCTACTCAACAAACCACAATATTAATGAATAAAGCTATCTTCTTTGAGGCGGTTGTAGGCTGTTTTGATTGCATCAGGACTAAACTGACTGTTTTTATGATCGTTCCAACATTGAATGGCTGACACAATTTCAGTCTCTGTTTCATGTTCCTCATGAACAGCAAGGTAATGAACACTGGATAACAGTTCCATCCCATACGGACTTTCATAACCCTCAATCAACAGAGACAGCTTTCTAACTTTTTCAAACGCTTCTGAAGGGTCGGCTTGATTGAAAAATTCTTCAGCGGCCGCCCATGCACCTTTTGTCACTGTAATGCCTGTTTCGGGTTTCTCAATAAACCCATGTATGAATTTCTTGCGTTCCATGACCTTAAAGACATCCTTGAGTCTCTCACTGTATGGCCCATGATTGTTGCGAGCAAATTTCATCCCGTAGTCAAACCCGAGTTCTTGCATAAAATAAACGATCTTTTGCAGCGAAATCCGGGTCAAATGACCGCCAAAATATTTCTCAAAATCACCAATGGTATGGATCAATAATGCGCGTTCAAACGTCATTGGATCAGCAGGAAATTCTTCATGCTCCGGCAGTAGACTTTCTTCCTTGGGGGCATAAACCAAAAACTCAATACCCTGAATATCAGCAAGTTTGCGTTCAATCACAGCCTTAACATCTTTCCATGGCAAACCTCCATTCCCACAACCAAGCGGCGGTAAAGCCACGGTGCGAATGTCCAACTTTTGAACCTGCAAAACAAAATCATCCAACCCGTCTTCAATGAATGACATTTTGGACTTTCCGCGCCAGTGATCTTTGGTCGGAAAGTTAATTAAAAAACGGGGACGTTCATTACTCAGCATGTCACCATTTTGATAGATAAACATCTTGCCGGGGCGCAAACGTTTGGCATCACATTCAGCTTTATAAGCCTTAAAGTTTTTTGGCCATTTGTTTTTGAAGATCAGCGCAACGCCCTTGCCCATGACGCCGACACAATTGACCGTGTTAACGATCGCATCTGCGTCCGCTTTAAACATGTCACCTTTTGTGTATGTGATCGTCATGACTAAAAATAACACCCCGTTTTTACGTAGACTGGAATATCAAAGTTTGATGCCTGCATCCAAGTCTCAATTTCACGCTTTATATCGTTATTGTTCACAACAATACAATCCACAAGATTCATAGGCAATGCATCTTTCA
Source organism: Terasakiella sp. 4MB5A (assembly GCF_050058155.1). GTDB lineage: Bacteria > Pseudomonadota > Alphaproteobacteria > Rhodospirillales > Terasakiellaceae > Terasakiella > Terasakiella halodenitrificans. Next base: position 3,323,925 of record NZ_CP188815.1, read on the forward strand.
CCATAAATTCAGCTCCTCGATGAGACGCCCGATTATTGTGAACGCCATCATCGCGATCATGGAACCACTTGCAAACGCCATTATAGTCTATCTCAAAAATATGTGCTTTCTTAGGCAACTCTTCAAAAAAACGCCATTCGATGTGGTTCTCAATCTGAGTAATATCGTTTAAATAACGAGGTTGAGGAGCCATCGTGTTGCATGCCACATCACTAAACCAAAATGGAATAGGTGTGTTGGCGATTTTTTCTGCTGTTAAAACCAAAAAAACTATATCCTCTTGATTAGTAGCACCTAAATCTGCACCATCTAAATTTTTCAAAGGGACACGTTTTTTGTAAATCGCACATGCCATTGGCGTTATCGGTGAGAAATAAAAAGGGACGTAATCGTTTATATTGTCACCATCTGGCGTCCAAAACTCAGTCCCCCGTCGGTTGACAATATCTTGATAGGATGTGCGCCAACACCTTTGCAATGGTTCGTGGTTCTTGGCAAAGATAGCACCATCTCGCAGAAAAATTTCTATGTTTTTATAGTATGTCAGACGGAAAATATGCCTTGTCATATATCAAACCCTACGCTTGATCGATTCCCGATCAACACTCTTATTCATTTGAGTAACAAACTCATGGGTTAATAAACGCCCAAACATAGTTAAAAGAAACATCATTGGCAAAAGGATCGAAAGACCAATGTGATTGTGCTCAATTACGAATTTGCTAAGTTGAGGATAAATACCTAAATAAACTTCTGAAAATAAGGTAAATGTAATCACGAACCCAATTGAACCAAAAATCCCTGTTGTAAGTAATCCTGCAAATTTTCTATCTTTCCATTGTCGCCAAACAACCGGAACAAATGATAGCACGAACATAAGTTGCGCGACTAGAGTTAAGTTCTCAACTAGATATGGCACGAAATTGTAAAATAATTTGAAAAAAGTAGTTTTGTGATTTTCATAAACGAAGTTGACCACATCCACTATAAAAACACGATCCACAAAAATGATCAACAAAGCCAATGCAGTAAACAAAATTACAAACTTAGTCGTACTTCTCATGACTTAATTTTCCCACTAAATATTGTCTTCAATCAGTTTGATTTCTTCGTCTAGGTCCTGTTGACAAAGTATTTTACCCATACCCGAATTGATGTGACCTGCACGAAGCCAAGGAAACTGAGCATCGTCTTGTCATACCGAGTTGCAACCCGGCGAGCATTTTTGAGTTTGTTGAAGCAGCGTTCAACCTGATTTCTCAAGCCATATACGAAATCATCAACGGGAGTGATTTCCTTTCGGTTTTTCCGCATTGGGATCATGGCGTATCCACCGCGTTTCTCCATATCGTCCCGAATGGAGTTTGCATCGTAGCCTTTGTCTGCCAATAGAACCTTGGCATCTGGACCACCCCATTCCATCAATGGAGCATACCCTTTGTAATCTGATGTTTGGCCTTCGCTGATTTCCAGAGCTATTGGCAAGCCTTCGGCATTTGTTCGAAGGTGTATTTTGGACGTAAAGCCACCTTTTGAACGGCCGAGACCCTCTTTTTGAGTCCCCCTTTTGCCCCAGCAGCCTGATGATGGGCTCTGATGATTGTGCTATCTATCATTTGCACTGTATCTGGAACGGCTTTGGCATCGTTCAAGGCATCCAGTAGAACATCCCAAACGCCGAGCAATGTCCAGCGGCGGAATTGACGATAAACAGAGGACCATTTACCGAAGTAATTGGGGAGGTCACGCCAAGGTGCTCCTGTCCGGGCAATCCAAAAAATACCATCAAGAGTGAGGCGGTGATTTGAGGGAGGACGGCCAGATTTTGGCCCTTGGGCATGAAGGAATGGCTCGAAGAATAACCATTCATCGTCGCTCATCAAATTCCGCATAGACTTCTCCTCATAAAAAGAAGTCTTGAATCACATTCTAAGCAATTTGTGAACCCACTTTGTCAACAGGACCTAATAGATCAAACATAGCAAGCCTCTTCAATTCAACCCTTGTCGCCAGCCTTCACGAACCATCATAAACCGTGAGATCGTTACATGGGGCATAACTTCATCAATCGTTTTTTTGGCTATGCCGCAGAAAAAACCAGGTGCTGTTGTGTGAATATAACCAAACTTTTGCATCAAAGCTGTCTCGATCATAATCAGAGCTCTGAGTTTTTCTCCCTTTGCCCGACCGGTGATATCCCATATTCTCTTATCTAGATTTGGAACGTATGTTTCCCACAATTCCAAACATCGAGCATAGATTGCCTCCCAAGTTACCGGACGACCTTTTTCTGGATCAATCATCTTACAGGCATTTCGCGCGACAGCTAAAGCAGCCACATCCTTGGCAGGATCGGCAAACATGTGAGAGATATTGATTTTTTGCTGTTTAGGCTGCGGATTTCCTTCGAGGTCTTCATCTGAAGACAAGTTACATTTTACTTTTGTTCTGGATTTTGGATCATTTCGCGAATTTTCATTTAAACTTGACGATTTAGCAACGCAGTTGCTTTTTAAATCGTCTCCATTTTCCATACATGTATCATCCGAAGGATTTATAGTTTTACTATCTGGTTCATTTTTGAACCTACCCTCTCGACTCATTTTGGAAGTCATTTCACCGATCCAATGGCCGCGATATTGGAGTAATATCTCTCTATATTTACCCACTATATTATATGTATTCTCAGCCATCACTTTTCCCATGCGTTGAACAACCTTTGAAATGACACCAAGTTCTAATAGCCGATTAATCCCTCGCTGAACGGTTGACCTCCCAATCCGACATCGACGCGCTAACTCAGTAATAGAAATCTGATACCGTTCTTTTGAACTAATCATATACGCAAGATAATCCGCTATAATTGGCGAACCGCTATCAGTTAACTCAAAGGCCAATTCAGATGGCAAACGCTTTCGTGAAGCCTTTGCACGTTCTTTAGTGCCCGTAATCTTTTGAGCAATCTTCTGATTCTTCTCATGATGAAACCTGTCGTGAAGATGGGCAAATTCCGGATGCCCCTTTAACACACCATTTCTAAGCAGTTTCTTGCGGCGTTCTCTTTGTAGCTTTGTGAGTTGTGTCCAATGCTTTTTAAACAAGCTGCCATCGTTGGTATGGAAGGTAAATTCGTCCAATTCCTCTGCCAAAGGGAGTTCTGGCTGCCTAGGTGCAGGAGTTGTTTCCTGAACTGGGTTCTGAGCCCGTACATATGCCTTCCACCAGTTTTCTGAGCATCCTCGAAGCTTAAGAGCTATTTCTTCTGGTAATTGCCATAACTCATCGTCAGACATTTTCCCAAAGGGTTGCGGAAGAACAGAAACCCAGTTCAGGTTTTGAGAACGAAATTTAGCTTCTCTAGTTTGCATGGGAGAATACCCCCAGGCTAAACGAGACCTCTGCATTGCTTTTTATGAGGCAATGGTTTATATTAAAGCGTTCTTTTTGATAAAGAATTTGGTTTTGGAAAACGTCGTTTTTGGGTGATGCTGAGGCGACGTTTTTCTTTTGTCCGGGTGGATAATCCGGACATTCCGCGGACAAATCAAAATATAGCGGAAATGGAAGAACCCCGAAAGCTTTAGGCTCTGCGGGGTTCGATGGTGCTGATGAGTAGGATTGAACTACCGACCTCTCCCTTACCAAGGGAGTGCTCTACCACTGAGCTACATCAGCAATATACGCTCTTGCGTGGGCGGGCTTATCGCATAGGCATTCGTTCCGTTCAAGTTCTTTTTTAACAAAAAGGTACTTTTGCTTGACCTGTTCCAATGGATAAGGCACCAATTCGGTTATGAGTGAAGATAACAGAAATATAACGCCCCCGAAACAGGACGAAAAACAGAAGAAGCAGGAACGGCTTGCCGAGGCTTTGCGGGCGAATCTGCGGCGTCGAAAAAGTCAAAGCCGGGCGCGCACACAAACGGACCAAGCCCAAAAGGACGAGAGCTGAGAATCAGCTTGCGGTTTTGCTGTTTTTTGCCGTCAGAGCGGTCTTTTCCCCTTGAGAAGGGATTCTTTTATTTATGCGCTTGAGACTCCCGGCTCTTTCCTATAAGAACAGGCAGTATTTTTTCGTTATTTTTTGGGAGAATTCCTGCGATGGCTGTACTGCCCGACAAGTGGATACGTGAACGCGCGCTCAAAGACGGTATGATTGAACCGTTTGTGGACGGATTAAACCGCGATGGCGTTATTTCTTACGGGCTGTCTTCATATGGCTATGATGCCCGTGTTGCCAGCGATTTCAAAATCTTCAGCAATGTTGATTCTGCGACGGTTGATCCCAAATCTTTCGATGATAGCTGTTTTGTTACCCGCGATCAGGATTATGTCATTATCCCGCCGAACAGTTTTGCATTGGGTCATACGGTGGAATATTTCCGTATCCCGCGCGATACTTTGGTCATTTGTCTTGGCAAATCCACATATGCCCGTTGTGGCATTATCGTCAACGTCACCCCGCTGGAACCAGAATGGGAAGGTCATGTGACGCTGGAATTTTCAAATACAACTCCGTTGCCAGCCAAAATTTATGCCAATGAAGGCGCCTGCCAATTCATCTTTTTGAAAGCTGATGAAGTGTGTGAAACCTCTTATGCAGACCGTGCTGGAAAATATATGGGTCAACGCGGTGTGACCCTGCCTAAACTTTAAGGATATCTCATGGACAGAATTCACATTCGCGGCGGTCAACGTTTGCGAGGGTCCATTCAAATTGGCGGCGCGAAAAACGCAGCCCTCCCCTTGATGGCAGCTTCTTTATTGAGTGAAGAAACGCTGACGCTGTCAAACCTGCCGCATCTGGTCGATATTACGACCATGACGCATTTACTGGCGGAACTTGGTGTCGAAGTCGGTATGAATGGACATGCCCCCAATGGCGGACATGTCGGTCGTGTGTTTGAACTGACCGCCCATGATGTGGGGAAAACCGTTGCGCCTTATGAAGTGGTACGCAAGATGCGGGCTTCTGTTCTGGTTCTTGGTCCTTTGTTAGCGCGTTATGGCAAAGGCAAAGTCTCTTTGCCCGGGGGCTGTGCCATTGGGACACGCCCGGTTGATGTGCATCTGGGTGCATTAGAACAGATGGGTGCAAAGATTGAACTGAAAGAAGGTTATATTGTCGCGCATGCGCCGGATGGGCTGCATGGGGCACATATTACGTTCCCGATGGTGTCCGTTGGCGCGACCGAGAATCTTTTGATGGCGGCGACCTTGGCAAAGGGCGAAACGGTCCTGTCCAACTGTGCACGTGAACCGGAAATTACCGACCTTGCCAATTGCCTTGTTGCAATGGGGGCGCAGATTCAAGGTATTGGAAGCGATACCTTACGCGTTCAAGGGGTTGAAAAACTACATGCTGCAAAATATTCCGTTCTACCAGACCGGATTGAAACGGGATCTTATGCTGTGGCAGCGGCTGTTACAGGCGGGGATTTAACCTTGCTTGGGACGCGCATGGATTTGATTGAATCCGTGGCTGAAGTGATGAAAAAATGCGGTGTTAATTTTGAAGAAGTTGACGGTGGGGTTCGTGTCTGGTGCGATGGCCCAATCCGTGGCGTGGATGTCATGACGGAACCTTTCCCGGCTTTCCCCACCGATATGCAAGCGCAATTTATGGTGATGATGGCGGTGTCCGATGGGGCATCCATGATCACCGAGTCGATTTTTGAAAATCGGTTTATGCATGTGCCTGAACTTAACCGGATGGGTGCCGACATTAATGTGCATGGCCGATCTGCCATTGTGCGTGGTGTCAACAAACTGTCCGGTGCGCCGGTTATGGCAACTGATTTGAGGGCGTCCATGTCTTTGGTGCTGGCGGGTTTAGCCGCCGAAGGGGAAACAATCGTGAACCGGGTCTATCATTTGGATCGTGGTTATGAAGCCCTTGAACAAAAGCTGTCGGCGTGTGGTGCGATCATTGAACGTGAAAAAGGCGCTCCCGCCGAATAATTTGGAAATTGAAAGCCATGTCTGAACAAGAAAAACTGGTTATTGCCCTGCCTAAAGGCCGAATTCTCGATGAAGTGATGCCCCTGGTTCAAAAATGCGGGATCGAGCCGGAAGCCGCCTTTTTTGATTCCAAATCTCGCGCCCTGAAATTTGCGACCAACCATTCACATATCGAAATCGTGCGTGTGCGCAGCTTTGATGTGGCAACTTTTGTGGCATTTGGGGCGGCACAAATTGGTGTCTGCGGTGGGGATGTTCTGCTGGAATTTGATTATCCTGAAATTTATGCCCCACTGGATTTAGGAATCGGTTATTGCCGTATTTGTGTGGCTGAACCCAAGGATTTATCAGATGATGATGATCCTAGCCGTTGGTCGCATGTACGTGTCGCCACCAAATACCCAAACATCACCAGCAAATATTTTGCGCAAAGGGGTGTGCAGGCAGAATGTATCAAGCTAAATGGTGCAATGGAACTGGCGCCCAATATGGGGCTGTGTTCCCGTATTGTTGATCTGGTTTCAACCGGGTCAACCTTGAAAGCCAACGGGCTGGTCGAAGTTGAACAGATTTGCGAAATTACATCGCGTCTGGCTGTCAACCGAACAGCCCTGAAAACCCGATCTGAAGAGATCACCGACCTGATTGAAAAATTCCGCGAGGCCGTCAATGACGTTTCGTCTTGAAACCAAACAAGCTGATTTTGAAACCCAATTCACCGCACTTTTGTCTGCCAAGCGCGAAGAAGCACCCGATGTCAACAAGATCGTTGAAGATATTCTGGTTGATGTAAAAAAACGCGGTGATGAAGCGGTCGTTGAATATACCAACAAATTTGACCGGATGAATATTTCGGTTGGTGATTTGGCGATCGGTGCCGAAGAAATGGACCGTGAAATTGCCAAGGTGCCGGAAGATGCACTGGCTGCATTGAAAGTTGCCTCAGACCGGATCAAGGCCTTCCATGCCAAACAATTACCCGAAGATCTGGATTACACCGATGAAGCCGGTGTGCGTCTTGGATATCGTTGGAAACCGGTTCAAGCGGCTGGTTTATATGTGCCGGGTGGCACGGCAGCTTATCCATCATCGGTTTTGATGAATGCCATTCCGGCCAAGGTTGCCGGGGTGGACCGTCTAGTTATGGTTGTGCCGACGCCGGACGGGATTGTTAATCCATTGGTGATGGCGGCGGCCCGTTTATCCGGTGTGGATGAAATTTACCGTATCGGTGGCGCACAGGCTGTTGGCGCGTTGGCTTATGGGACCGAAACCATTAAACCGGTTGATATTATTGTTGGCCCGGGTAATGCCTTTGTTGCAGCAGCCAAACGCCAAGTCTTTGGTACGGTTGGCATTGATATGATTGCCGGGCCGAGTGAGATTTTGGTGATTGCCGACAATAAAAATGATCCGGCATGGATGGCGGCTGATTTGTTATCGCAAGCCGAACACGACACAGCCGCGCAATCCATTTTGATTACAGATGATGGAGATTATGCCCGTGCAGTTGAAGATGCCATTGAAACGCATCTTGAAACCCTGCCACGTGCCGATATTGCAAGCGAAAGCTGGGAAGAACATGGCGCGTTGATCGTTGTACAAAACTGGGATGAAGCGGTTGCCTTGTGTGATCGGATTGCACCGGAACATCTGGAACTTGCCATTGATAACCCGGATGCACTGGAACGTAAAATCCGCAATGCCGGTGCGGTCTTCATGGGGCGCTATACCCCCGAAGCGATTGGTGATTATATCGCCGGTCCCAACCATGTTTTGCCGACAGCGCGCAGTGCACGTTTTTCTTCCGGTTTGGGTGTCCTGAATTTCATGAAACGCAATAGCCTGATCCAATGTGATGCATCCAGTCTGAATAAAATCGGACCAGCAGCGGTGACATTGGCGAAACAGGAAGGATTGGATGCACACGGACTATCTGTTGCGATCCGCTTGAATGTGGAAAGATAAATAAGTTAAAGAGTACGAGAGACTATCAACTGAAATTTATATTATTAAACCTTTAAATGCATTCGACCACCCCTATATACAGACTTAATTGAGATCGGTTCTAGGGAGTGGAAAATGTTTTCTCATATACGCTTACGTACCAAGCTTGTCTTAAGCTTTATGGTTGTGCTTGCCCTTATGGTTATAACATCAGGGCTGGCCTATAAACAATTTATGACGGTCGCACATGAAGTGGTTGAATATGCCCATGTTGTTGAAGGAGCATCAGAAGCCAGTCATATTGAAGCACGTTTTCTCAAACTGCGAACACATGCCCGTGAATATGCGCTCACCGGGAAGAAAGAAGAAGGGGAGCAGGTTGAACAAATTGGTACGGTTTTAGTCGATGACTTAAAACGTGCACTATCCGGTGCCCAAAACACGCAACGCCAAGCCCTGCTTAACGAAATGCTTGTGGATGCTCAAAAGTATATGAGTGACTTTGTTGCTGTAAAAAAACTGGATGTAGAATACCGTAACCTCGTTCGTAACGACATGATGCCCAAAGGTCTACAAATGTCGATGGAACTTGATGGTATTCTTAAAGAAATCATTGGCGACAATAAAAATGAAATCCGTGCCCATATCGAAAATGCAATAAAACATACGTTCATGGCGCGGCTTTATTCCAACCTGTTAATTGGCAATAAAGATGTAACGGTTGGGGACAAGGTAAGAGAAGAATTTCTACTTCTTCATCAATCTGTTAAAGAACTGCGTGCTGTTGCACGCAATGAACAGGATTTGAAACTGGCCGATCATATTGACCAATTGGCGACCAGTTATGAACAGACTTTGAATCAGGTTATCAAAGAAACTTCGGAAATTCATCATCTTGTTGATGGTGAAATGCAGGGGTTTGCCCGTGAACTTGTCGAAGATGCAGAAAAATTACAAAATATGGCTGCTGAAGATGAAAGCAGAATTTCGTCCGAGACCCTTGCCAATATCGAACTGGGGGAACGCGAACTAATTATTGTTGGCTTGTCGTCCTTTGTTTTGGGGCTACTTATTGCATGGCTGCTAGGCGGTGCCATTGCCAAACCGATTCAAGCCATGACCAATGTGATGCATGCCTTATCCAACAATGATCTCAATGTTCATGTCCCTTATACTGAAAATCGTGACGAATTAGGGGGTATGGCTTCGTCCGTGCAACATTTTAAAGAAGCAATAGCCGAAGTTAAACGGATGGAAAAACGCCAACAGGAAGATAAGCTTAAGGCCGAAGCCCAACGCCGTGTTGCCATGATCCAAATGGCCGACATTTTTGAAAGCAGCGTCGGCAAAGTTGTTGAGGCTGTGACCTCTGCTGCGACTCAACTTCAAGCCTCTGCCGGACAAATGGCCCAAACCGCCAAGCAAACGAGCGAACAAGCCACCAACGTTTCCGTTGCTACTGAAGAGGCCTCCGCCAATGTACAGACTGTCGCATCTGCCTCAGAAGAACTGGCAAGTGCAAATAGCGAGATTGGCCGCAATATGCAAAACTCGGCCCGTGTGACGGCAGATGCGGCCTATAAAGCACAGGAAACGCATGAAACGGTGATTTCAATGGTGGATGAAGTCGGTCGCATTACCAGTTTTGCTGAACTCATCAGCCAAATTGCAGATCAAACCAATATGCTGGCCTTAAATGCCACCATTGAATCTGCCCGCGCAGGTGAAGCCGGGAAAGGTTTTGCTGTCGTCGCAAGCGAGGTAAAACTGCTTGCGCAGCAAACCGCAGATGCGACCGAAGAGATCGTGAACCAAATTCGCCAAGTTAACCTCGTGACCCAACGTGCAGCACGGGAAATGGAAAATATAAGCCAATGTATTGGGGAGGCCGATAAACTGAGCAATTCGGTTGCCAGTACAATCGAAGAACAGGTTGCCGCCACTGCTGAAATTGCCCGCAGTGTGGAACAAGCCGCACAGGGAACGCAAATGGTTGCGAACAATATTACAATGGTGGAACAAGCCTCCGGCGAGACGGGGTTGGCCGCACAGGAAATCGCGCTGTCATCTCAGGAGCTTTCAAAACAGGCAGAATTCCTGCGTGCAGAAGTCGGTAAGTTCCTTGAAAACATTCGTGCCAGCAACGAAAATAAACAGTTCCTTGCATGGTGTGATGATTTTTCATGTGATATCAAAGTAATAGATGATCATCATAAAACGTTTTTTCAGGAAATTAACTATTACCATGCCCGTATGCTGGATGGCATTACAGCGCAAGAGGTGGATGCCTCTTTAAACCGTATCTTGATTTCGTTTGAAGAACATCTGAGGGAAGAAGAAAGTGAAATGCGTCAGGCGGAGTATCCTCAAGTCGAAGCGCATTGTGCCGCACACAACGAAATCATGGCAAGATTAAACCAGATCGCACAACAACATTCTGATGGGGACGACATTAGTCTGGATTTCTTCGATACGCTGGCCAGTTGGCTGCGTGAGCATACGGCGAAAGAAGATCGAGACTTTGCCCAGCATCTTAAAGAAGAACGTCCGGATTTCATTATTCAATTGGAAGCCGCCTAAAAAAATCTGAAGTGTCAGCGCGTTTCAACTGAGATGCATATGACGGATTGTGCAATGCGCGCCTTTATGCTTTTATACCCTTTCTAACGCAGAGAAGTCTTTGAGGGGGACGGATAAAGGTGCATCATTTACAAAAAATCGCCAATATTCAGATTGAAGAATTGGACGGTATCCGCCTGAAACCGGAAGTGGAGCATGAACGCAAAGTTGCCGTTTTCGATTTGCTGGAGGAAAATTATTTTGCCCCGGTTGGTGATGAGATCGGCCCTTATGATGTAAAATTGTCGATTGAAGACGGAAAACGTCTTGTGCTGGATGTCGCCAAGGAAGGCAAAACGGATTATTTTTTGCAAATCAAAGTCCCTTTGATGCCGGTGCGTAAAATCGTCAAAGATTACTTTCTGGTTTGCGACAGCTATTTCAAAGCCATTAAAACGGCTTCCCCCGCTCAGATCGAAGCCATTGATATGGGGCGGCGCGGTTTGCATAACGAAGGATCAACCATTTTGCGCGATCGGTTGGAAGAAAAGGTCCATGTCGACCATGACACAGCCCGTCGCCTTTTTACCCTTGTCTGTGTTCTCCATATTCGCCAGTGAGGATAAGGGGTGAGTGAGCTACCTTCTGCCATTTTATTTTGTTGCACGATGAATGCCATTCGCTCCCCTATGGCGGAAGGGATTATGAAATTGCTGCATGGTCGACAGATCTATGTCGATTCCTGTGGTGTACGCTTAGGGCAGGAAATTGACGGTTTTGTTATGGAAGTCATGGATGAAATCGGTGTCGATATGTCCAAACACAAACCGAAGACATTTGATCAACTCGAAGATAGTTTTTATGACCGCATTATAACTTTATCGCCCGAAGCCCATCACCATGCTTTGGAAATGGCAGCTTATATGGATTGTGATGTCACCTTGTGGAATACGTTTGATCCCAGCCTGGAAACCGGCAGCCGAGACCAGCGCCTTGAAGCATATCGCACTGTGCGCGATCAATTAATGATGCAAATAAAAAGGGCATTCCCCCGCCATGGTGCGGTGGACATTTAGAGTTTCAGCTCTCAAGGGTTGTGTTTCGCCTCTTTTCTTTTAGTTTTCTATACATCATTAGGCGACCTTGATATAACACGCAGCAGGGTTAATTTATTTGAGCGGATTGATGAAAGAAAATAAACTACGCTTTATCCTGATTTTAGCCGTCCTGATGGTATTTGGCTTTATGGTGACAAGCCTGACCAGTTATTTTGCCGCTCATAACTCGCTGTCCAAACAAATTTCCGAAACGACATTGCCGCTGACAAGTGACAATATTTATTCTGAAATTCAAAATGATCTTCTCAAGCCGATCTTCATTTCATCTTTGATGGCGCAAGACACGTTTGTGCGCGACTGGACCATTCAGGGGGAAGAAGAACCGCATCGTTTAGTGCGATACCTTGCTGAAATTCAACGACAATATAAAGCCGTGACCGCCTTTTTTGTGTCTGAAAAGACCAAACGTTATTATCACCCGACGGGGGTGGTGAAGACGCTTAGCCCGCAAGACGATATTGATAAATGGTATTATCATTTCCGTGATAGCACAGAGGAATACGAGGTCAATGTCGATGCAGATACAGCAAATCCAGGCAAAATGACAATTTTCATCAATTATCGTGTTTTTGATTATGCGGGTAATTATATCGGGGCAACCGGTGTTGGATTGAGCGTTAATAAAGTTCAGGAATTGATCCGTATTTATCAGGAACGTTATGGTCGCCGGGTTTTGTTTGTTAATCGCCAAGGCCAGGTTATGATGGCGTCCGAGCAATATCGCGGCGGGTCCATTCGCAATACGCCGGGTTTGGAAAAGATTGCCACAAAAATCCTTGCTGTGCCCAGTGGAACATATAGTTATGAACGCGATGGCAAAACAGTTCACCTGAATGCACGTCTGGTTCCTGAATTTCAATGGTATTTACTGGTTGAACAGGAAGAAAAAACAGTTGAAGGTGAAATTACTGATAATCTTGTCAGTAACTTAGTCGTTAGCTTGGTTATTTGTGTTATTATTCTCAGCCTTGCCCATGTGACCATCTCGCGTTACCAGAATCGTCTGGAAGATATGGCCATGAACGACAAACTGACAAACGTTTCCAACCGACATATGTTTGATGCGGTTTTTGATCAGGTGGAACGCATATCCAAACGACAAAATCATCCTGTTTCATTAGTTATGATGGATATTGACCATTTTAAATCCATTAACGACACTTATGGGCATTGGGCGGGTGATAAAGTTATTGTTACAATTGCTTCTGTTTTAAAAGAGCGCCTTCGCGACTCCGATAGTATTTTCCGCTGGGGTGGAGAGGAGTTCCTCATTCTCTTACCCGATTGCAGTCTGGAACGTGCTGTCACAATTGCAGAAGATCTACGTCGTGCCATTGCTGCCTCGACAGTACGTGCAGATAGTGAAAACATCACCGTCACCGCAAGCTTTGGTGTGGGTGAGCAAGGCATCAACGAAGATTCTCAGGAAGTCATTAAACGGGTTGATCATGCGTTATATGCGGCTAAAGATGCAGGACGTAATACGGTTATGCGTGCTTCATCTGTGTGAATTCAAACACGCCTCATCACAGAACTCTACCTGTTTTAGAAAAAAGTCTTGACCTGAACCGGATTCCTGAGCATTTTCCCCACCAACTAGCTAGTATAATTTAAAAGGATATATCCGTGGCCAAAGAGGACATGATTGAATTTCAGGGCGTTGTAACAGAACTCCTCCCTAATGCTATGTTTCGTGTAAAGCTGGAAAACGACCACGAAATTCTCGCACATACTTCCGGTAAAATGCGCAAGAACCGTATCCGCGTTCTGGCAGGCGACAAGGTGACAGTTGAAATGACACCTTACGATCTGACCAAAGGTCGCATTACTTTCCGTTTCAAATAAGATTTTGGGTTTTAGACATTGCGTCTTGTCTTGGCTTCCGCCTCGCCCCGACGGGTTGATCTTCTCGCTCAAATCGGCATTACAGCTGATCAGGTGGAACCTGCCCATATCGACGAAACTCCATTAAAAAACGAGTTGCCCCGTCAACTTGCCCAGCGTCTTGCCGTGGGCAAAGCACAGGCTGTTTATACTCATCACGAGGGAAGCCTTGTGTTGGGGGCCGATACCGTTGTCGGGGTAGGACGACGCAGTTTGCCTAAAGCCGCCGATGCAGACGAAGCGCGACGTTATCTTTCTCTTTTATCAGGGCGACGTCACCATGTTTATGGGGGATTGTGTATTGTTGATACCCTGGGAACCCCACATACGCGCCTGATTGACACAGCCGTTAAGTTCAAACGACTCAGTGTTGAAGAAATTGACGCTTATATCGCCAGTGGAGAGTGGGAAGGCAAAGCCGGTGCCTATGCCATTCAGGGGCGTGGCGGGGCCTTTGTTGAAAAAATCATTGGTTCCTATACCAACGTTGTCGGTTTATCCTTATATGAAACCAACAATATCTTGAATGGATTGGGCTATCGTTCTGTGAAAGGATAAGACGATGTACAGATTGGCCATCGATCAAATCCCCGCAGAAACCCGCATCGCAATCCTCAATGGTGACGATCTCGTCTCCTTACATATTGAACGCAAAGGCCTTAGCCAACATGCGCCCGTGCAGGCCGGCAATATCTATTGGGGGCGTGTGGTCAATGTTGTCCCCAGCCTGCAAGCAGCCTTTGTCGATTTTGGCGGTGAACAAAATGGCTTTCTCCCTGCCAAGTCTCTGGGCTGTGACGATATAGCCAAGGCGGTTCAACATGGGCAATATGTGTGCGTTCAAGTCAAAAAAGAACCCAGCGAAGATAAAGGCGCGTTGCTGAGCGCCAAGATTGAACTCAACGCCCCAGATTGCATTTTAACGCCGCTTCATCCCGGTATTAATGTGTCGCGCAAATTTACAGACACGGAACAACGCCATCGTATGCAACAAGCCTTGCAAGAAGAACTGACCCCCGATTGTGGTCTGATTGTGCGCACCAGTGCACAGACTTTAACGGCCAAACAGGTTTTAGGACAGGCAAAACAGTTGCAACACGCTTGGCTGGATATGCTGCAATTGCGCGCTAAGCATCCCGTGTTGCTTTATGCTCCAACCGACTTTATTGAACAGGTTTGGCAACGTTACACCTCTGTTTCTTTTGAAGAAGTCATCGTTGAAGGCATGGAGGCTTTCCACACTCTGAAAAAATTGAATGCAAATGCACAGCTTCATAGTGATAGCCAAGCCTTGTTTGAACGCCTTGGAATTGAAGAACAAATCGAACAGGCGCTTGCCACAGAAGTTCCTTTGGCCGATGGCGGCAGTATTGTGATTGAACGTACGAAAGCCCTGATTGCGATTGATGTGAATATGGGCACGCGTACAGATCATTATGATGATGAAGGCAATCGATTGCAGCTCAATCTAATAGCGCTGGAGGCAATAAATCAGCAAATGGAATTGCGTAATCTCAGCGGTCAAATCTATATCGATTTTGTGCGCCTGAAATCAATAAAGGCACGCAATCGTTTGCTCGAAGCCTGCAAGACCGTTTTTACACAGGATAAACGCTGCCATCTGCATGGATTTACGCGTCTGGGTTTGCTGGAATTATCACGGGCACGTAAGGACTATGGTTTGGATGAACTGTATAACGACCCCTTAAGCACGGCACTTGCCCTCGTGCGACAGTTGGCTTATGTACGGGGGCGTAAACGTATTTTAATGGGTACACGCCTGTTTAGATTATGGAGTGGACCAGCGCTAAAAGACAGTCTGGATTGGTTGGAAGAACGTCTGGGCTATCGCGTTGACGCTGTTCAGGATGATTATTTACCACCGTTGAGTTACAAACTTGAAGAGTAAAAAATGACTGATGAAATGAGAGTGCAATCCTTACCGCTGACCAAAACGGGCCTTTGTCCTAATTGCAATAAGCAGAGCGATGTCAAATACCGTCCGTTTTGTTCAAAACGCTGTGCTGACGTTGATTTGGGGCAATGGTTAAATGAGGGATACCGCATTGAATCAGAAGAAGAAAATAACTTTGATGATGAGGATGTCGTCTAAGCTGTCAGCGTTAAGTTTTTTTTCTGTCACATGGATGCATTTTTTTTGAAAAAGACACTAGACAGAAGCGCAACCCTGCTCTATAACCCCTCCCACGCAGCATAGAGCCGACGCTGCGAAACATACGGTAAGCCCGGGTAGCTCAGTCGGTAGAGCAGCGGATTGAAAATCCGCGTGTCGGTGGTTCAAGTCCGCCCCCGGGCACCATTTCTTTTTAAAACAAATACTTAGATATACGCATTCCATAGTGAGACGCACTAGGGAAACAATCATGCGTGTACCATCATATCTAGTACAGTCCCGTTGCAACGTCTTTTACTTCCGTTGGCCTTTGCCAAGTAGCATACATCCACATGCTAAACGGAGAGACATCAAAGTATCTTTGCGAACACGTACGCCGCATAAAGCATTGCAATTAAGCCGTTATCTTGCTTATCTGGCAGATATTTTGACTTCGGAAGCATTGGCTAGCGGAATGAGATACGACGAAATCAGACGGACGTTAAAGACAGCTTTTAAAGAAGCCCTGTCTCGTAAGAAGGCCAAAATTGATGCTCAGGGCCGTCTTAAGCCTTTGGAGATAACCTCACTCCAAAATAGCCTAGCGTTTGCTGAGGAGGCCTTAAAAAACGATACAGCCTTATCCGGGGGCAAATATGCGTGTAACCAGTCGAGGTCGAACAGTAAGACGTCAAGCCGAATTGATGGCTCGTCGCCGTATGCGTGATCGCAATGACTTTCTCAGCACATATACAAATCACTATTACATAAACGACATGGATGAATGGGTAACCAATAACCCGAATGCCTCCCACTCCGAAGTATCAGATGAGTTTGAAGATATCATCGAAGGTGCCTTGGAAGCTGGCTATAAAGTGTCCAATCACCTTGAAGGACACGCAATTGATGTTAGTATTCCGAATAAGCATAAATCCAAAGTGAAAAGCTATCTGGAAGGCGAAGGCATCAGGGTGCTGGATGAAGGTGGTGCCAGCACCGGTGCACATTGGCATCTTGAGTATTAATAAAAATAAGGAATTGGGGAATGGCAAAATTATTTTCGATGGTTGCGGCTGTAATTTGCTCAATGTTTTTTTACATATCAGCAGAAGCTGCAAAACCCGTTCTCCTTTCTTACTTCTTTCAAAAAGATGGGGGAGTTGTTTGGACTTGGTTTAATCCATTAGATGCCAGCACCCAGCCCATTCATAAGTTTAAAAATGAACCGGCTGCCCTCTATTGGGAAAAGGGCGGCAAGGAAATCCGTGTCATAGATCAACATATGATTATCAGCTTTTCAGGAGCAGGCACTCTGCTCAATGACAAACCAATCGCACTCCCTCAAATGCTGGCAAACGAAAAACCTGTCTCTTTATGGCGTGATCCGTCAGATCATCATCTTCGGATCGCAACATGGGTAAGCATTCAAACGGAACAAGTTCAGGATGATAAAATACGATTAAGCAACGGAGATATCATTCCTACTATGACCAATCCAGAATGGGGTTGGCATGCCGTTGTTCGATTGTTCAAACAAAAAGGAGAGAGATGGGTTATTGAACGCACGCTGGCAACCAAATCAGAAGCAGGGGACACACCCGGCCTATCCGTCCTTAAACCTTTCTGGAACGAGGAAGGTCATAGCAATATAAACCTTGAAGCATCAAAATATTGTGCATCATTTGATACCTTGTTTGATGGGCGGGTTTGTCACGATGGATACGTCGAGCAAAAAGTGAAAAAAGCCTTCTACAGTTACGCCCTTCCAAATTGCACTCTCTTGTCAGATGGAACATTGAACGATCAAGGCTGTGATGTAGCAACTTCTGGCTTCGTAAGTTGCGAAGATTGTAATTTTGATCTGTTTCACCTGACAGAAGAGGGAGACAGTCTCCATGCTATCTTCCCCATCTTTTTAAAAAACAAGGAAAATGATAGCTTCCAACGTCTCCCTTTTGCTGAAAAAGGGCAGGCATTAATTGATG
This sequence comes from Terasakiella sp. 4MB5A, assembly GCF_050058155.1. Lineage (GTDB taxonomy): Bacteria > Pseudomonadota > Alphaproteobacteria > Rhodospirillales > Terasakiellaceae > Terasakiella > Terasakiella halodenitrificans. The sequence continues at coordinate 3,341,492 of NZ_CP188815.1, forward strand.
GAAATGGCCGTTACGCCTTCATTGAAAGTAAAGAAGGAGTCTCGGTCCTTGATCTGATGATGGGCAATATTCTGATCAATGCCAAGGGTAAGGGTGCATTTTGGCTCCCATCGGACTAAGTTTCCTTATTCATTCCCAGCAACTCACTGACATCCACGATCTTCTTGGAAAGCCGATGCCGTTGAACCTTGTTGGCTTTCACAACGGCATGGTCATAATGCTTTCTAAGCATGGCCTCAGTTGTTCCCATATTCTTGGCGAGGAAGGCCAATTCTACGCTGTTATAGATGCGGTCAGTCGCGTAGAAGTGGCGGAGACTGTAAATATTCCGGTTCCGGCCTTCTGCGTCTTTCAGGAGGTTGTAATCATCCAAGAAAGAATTGAATTGTTTATCAAAACTCTGTAAACGGCTACCGTCAGGGTTCATCCAAAGCCATGAGGAGGTTTCCAATTCAACCCCTTCATCCAAGTAACCCGGAACACGTTTGGTCATTACACCATCTTCCGAAAAACCAGAAAAGTCTTCATGTCCGACGTAGAGTTTGACTAACCCACTCATAATACCGTGCAAGCCTTCAATTGGTTGAACTTCCCGAGTATGCGATCTGTGCTTGATTCCTTTATTGGTTCGTAAAACATCAATCAGATATGGGTAGTCGGCATCCTTAACGCTGGTATCCTTCTTGAGATGCTCAAACTTAAGCCAATATGCTTCTTGCGGCCTAATCCCTGTATGCAGCATAAAAAGACAGAAATACCGCATCAAACGACGTTGAAAACTGATATGTGGTGTTGCCGATCTCGTGTGCGGGGCAATCTCCTTCCCTCTTTCATTCTTGCGAACACGGGTTCTTTGCAAAAGCGTTCGCTTCACCTCGTGCATTTCATCTTCACTGAAAAAGGCTCCCTGACCGTGTTCTGCTTCTTGAGTATCCAATGGGTTCCAGTCCCATTCGAAATTGGCGTGGATACGATGAAAGCGAAGCAACTTTCGAAAAGTAATGGCTGTTTTGTCTAAAGTCCCTTTGGCGGGAACAGAACTTTTCTGAGCCGGTCGCTTGCACAGAATACCGTTTTTGACAAACTCGATATATTCCTCATCCTTGCCCGGTCCGGTTACATAATAGTCACGCCGCCAAAGGATAAACTCATCAATGTCATCCTGCGTCACTTCATCGACAGCAATGCCGCGTTCATCAAAAAATGGCACCAGATATCGTTCAAGGTTAGCTTCATTATTTCTGTAACTGGTATCACTGAACAATGGCTTGCCAAACCTATCGACAGTTTCTGTGCGTTGTTTCAGGTCAACTAACCATGTTGCACCCGCAGCGGCAAAGGTAAAGCTTTCAAGCGGTTTGTTTTCATTGATCCGTTTATAGATTTTGCCATAGGCATCCAAGGCTTCACTTACAGCATGATCATAATCATCGGTTTTAATGTTGACCTTCTTGTATGGGTTCCTTGGATTTGTTCTTAATTCCATGGGAATGGTTATTAGAGCCTCATAAGTATCCACACGGTCCTTGCGAAGTTTTATTTTGAGAGTTCCGTCTTTTCGGAGGCTCTTGGTTTCACCCGGTTTCAAGTTCATTATAATCGCTCACTTTTTTTAAAGACCATATGGGCTAACATTGGGCTAACATAACTCGCGTATCATGCACGATACGCAAACGCCCGTCAATTGATTGACAAACTCATATAATATGTTGTATTTTCAGTTATATTTATTACTGTGACGATCAAGTATTAACTACCACTTTAACTAAATTAAGCGATTAGTAGTGTATTGAAAATCCGCGTGTCGGTGGTTCAAGTCCGCCCCCGGGCACCATTTTCTCACAGAGAAATCAAATAGTTACGCAAGACGCTCATTGAAGCGTCTTTTTTGTTTTTGCCCATAGGTAACATCCTAGGTAACAAAAAATGGGAATAGTTACCTAGAGGGATTTTTTTCTTGGAAAACTCATTTTTCATTAATCCTTTTTCGGCAAACTATAAGGGCTGGAAAAGACACCTTGAAATAGCGTGCTTTTATAGTAAGTTTACACGCTTAAGTGTGAATTGCATATTTTTGAGGCTGTCAAATGTACGATGAATGGAAAAGCGGAGTCCTACGTTCTCCTAATAACATCCGCTTGGATGCTAGGTCCTGTTGACAAAGTATTTTACCCATACCCGAATTGATGTGACCTGCACGAAGCCAAGGAAACTGAGCATCGTCTTGTCATACCGAGTTGCAACCCGGCGAGCATTTTTGAGTTTGTTGAAGCAGCGTTCAACCTGATTTCTCAAGCCATATACGAAATCATCAACGGGAGTGATTTCCTTTCGGTTTTTCCGCATTGGGATCATGGCGTATCCACCGCGTTTCTCCATATCGTCCCGAATGGAGTTTGCATCGTAGCCTTTGTCTGCCAATAGAACCTTGGCATCTGGACCACCCCATTCCATCAATGGAGCATACCCTTTGTAATCTGATGTTTGGCCTTCGCTGATTTCCAGAGCTATTGGCAAGCCTTCGGCATTTGTTCGAAGGTGTATTTTGGACGTAAAGCCACCTTTTGAACGGCCGAGACCCTCTTTTTGAGTCCCCCTTTTGCCCCAGCAGCCTGATGATGGGCTCTGATGATTGTGCTATCTATCATTTGCACTGTATCTGGAACGGCTTTGGCATCGTTCAAGGCATCCAGTAGAACATCCCAAACGCCGAGCAATGTCCAGCGGCGGAATTGACGATAAACAGAGGACCATTTACCGAAGTAATTGGGGAGGTCACGCCAAGGTGCTCCTGTCCGGGCAATCCAAAAAATACCATCAAGAGTGAGGCGGTGATTTGAGGGAGGACGGCCAGATTTTGGCCCTTGGGCATGAAGGAATGGCTCGAAGAATAACCATTCATCGTCGCTCATCAAATTCCGCATAGACTTCTCCTCATAAAAAGAAGTCTTGAATCACATTCTAAGCAATTTGTGAACCCACTTTGTCAACAGGACCTAAATGAAACGATTTTATCAGCAACTTTCTCGCTGATTTCACGACGGTAATCTTCAAGTAAATGCCAATAGTGTTCCTCGTTCACTTTGGTGCTATTACCGATAACCTGAGCCATCTCAGCCGGTGAGTGGCCGAGTGATGCTCCAATGCTGTTCCACGAGCGTCTCATGTCGTGCATCGTGCAATCGGAGATACCAGCTTCCTTACGGATGGTTTTCCATGCACTGTCGATGTCTTCGATGTGCCCACTTTCAGATTTTGGTGACGGGAACAACCATCCTGTTCTGGTCCGGGGCATTCCATCCAGTAGCTCACGCAGTGGTGCAGTGATAAACAACTCTATATCAGGTTCAAGGTGATCGGTTTTGTGGTCGGTGACGCGGATCATGTTTTCTTGATCGCAGACATTCATCCATCGTAGGCGATAGATTTCGGTTTTTCTGAGCGGTGTCAGAATGAACATTTCAATGGCGTTCAATGACACATTGCAGATGGTGCCACGGTATCGATTGTTTTCGATGGCCTGCCATAGGTTAGAAAACTCGGATGGTTTCAGGATACGTTTGCGACGGCGGCGGGTCTTCTTCCGAACAATGATAAATGGGTTTTCACCTTCAACCATTTCACGCTTTTTTCCCCAATTCCAGATGGTGCGTGCCCAATCAATCATTTTGTTGGTGTAGCTGATCGACAACTTGGTTATTGATTTATCATATACACGTTGGACAAGGCCGATGGTCATATCGCAGATATACTGGTCACCAAACCGAGGTTTAATGTGAATGCGGGTGAAGGTGTCGATCTCACCAATCGAGTTTTTCTTGGCGTTCTGTGAGGCCCAGATTACATACGCATCCACAACATCCGCGAAAGTGATGGCTTGGTGCATCTTCAATTTACGCTGATGCTGAGGATCATTACCCAGCATGATTTGACCGATCAATCGTTTGGCCGTATCACGAGCCGTCGTAACACTCATTGCCGGGAACACACCGATACGAAACTCTCGCTGCTTACGATTGATACCACGATATCTCAGGATAAAGGTTCGTTTGCCGGATTTTGGGAAGTAACGGCATCCGAATTGATTTACTTCGGTATCCCATGTGTAACTAGATTCGAGGCGGGGAATGATTGCGTTTGTCAGTTTCAATTTGTTCTTGCGTGGGGCCATGTCGTGTATCCATCTGTTTTATAATATTTTTATCGACATAGCCCTATCAGACATTGACCAAACCGGAAAAATCATTAAAAACCAGCCCAGTAAATCGTATCTGCATAGTAAATACGCCGATTTTCCATAGTGATTCACTATGAATGTGTATGACGCTTCTAAACTGAGTATTCAGTAGCAAGCAATACGCACCCAACACGGCAAACTCATTCACACGCTGATGCACGCATTTACACACCTTGAGGATGGCGATTTTTAGCGATGAATCGCCGAAAGCCGCCGAAAACCGCCATGTCTAAAGGAGACTAATCATATGATCCCGCGCTATTCCCGTAAGGAAATGACAGATATCTGGGAACCCGCCAACAAGTTCCGTATCTGGTTTGAAATTGAAGCCCACGCTGCCACAAAGATGGAAGAGTTGGGGGTAATCCCTGCCGGTACATCCAAAGTAATTTGGGAAAAAGGCCAGAAAGAATATACGCCGGAGCGGATTGCGCGTATTGATGAGATCGAGATGGAAGTCAAACATGACGTCATCGCCTTTTTGACGGAACTGTCTGAAAATGTTGGCTCCGAAGCGCGCTTTGTACATCAGGGCATGACTTCCTCCGATGTTTTGGATACCTGCCTTGGTGTTCAAATGATGCAGGCGGCAGATTTGCTGTTGAAAGATCTGGACCGTTTGCTGGCGGCGCTGAAAACACGCGCTGAAGAAACAAAATATATGGTCTGCATTGGTCGCTCACACGGTATTCATGCTGAGCCTGTGACAATGGGTCTGAAATTTGCCCGTTTTTATGCGGAAATGAGCCGGAACCGCGAACGCTTGGTTCGTGCCCGCGAAGAAATTGCAACTTGTGCCATTTCCGGTGCGGTTGGTACATTTGCCAACGTTGACCCGCGTGTTGAAGAATATGTGGCAGAACAAATGGGCCTGACACCGGAACCGATTTCAACGCAGGTTATTCCACGTGATCGTCATGCCAATTATTTCTGCGTGCTGGGGATGATTGCTTCTTCGATGGAAAATATCGCCATTGAAATCCGTCACATGCAGCGCACGGAAGTCCGCGAAGCACAGGAATATTTTGCACCGGGGCAAAAAGGCTCTAGTGCTATGCCGCACAAACGCAACCCGATCCTGACAGAAAATCTGACTGGTCTGGCACGTGCCGTTCGTATGGCCGTCACACCGGCCCTTGAAAATGTTGCCCTGTGGCATGAACGCGATATTTCGCATTCGTCCGTTGAACGTATGATCGGCCCAGATGCAACCGTAACACTTGATTTTGCATTGGGACGTTTAGCTGGCACCATTGAAAAACTGGTTGTTTATCCGCAAAACATGCTGGACCACATGAACAATTTCGGTGGCGTGCATGATGCGCAGCGCGTTCTGTTGTTCCTGACGCAAAACGGTGTGTCCCGCGAAGACAGCTACCGCATTGTGCAGCGTAATGCCATGCGCGTTTGGAAATCCTACGGCATTGATCCCGATAACCCGGATGGTCAGGTCGAACTGGATGCGACGGAAAAAGAAGCACAAGAATATGACAACCGCTTGTTCTTCTTCCTGTCCAAAGACGAAGGTTTGACAGAACATTTGACGGTTGAACAGCTCAAAACCCTGTTGGATGAAGATTCCATTTCTTATCACACCAAACGTGTGGATGTGATCTTCAATCGCGTATTCGGGTAATGTGACAAATTGAAATCTTCGTCTTGGCGAAGGTTCAATTTCTCTATAAACAAGGGCTGTTCTCTCAGAATGATTGAGAGAACGGCCCTTTTTTACTTTTAAGGCAAAGCCATGACCAAACCTGTATTGAAACCTGCCAATCCCAATTTTTCTTCCGGTCCCTGTTCCAAACGCCCCGGCTTTACGCTGGAGGCGTTGAAAGGGGCGCCACTGGGTCGCTCGCATCGGGCCAAAATCGGTAAAGATAAGTTGGCGGAAGTTATTGACCGGACCAAAGCTGTGTTAAACATTCCTGCCAATTATCGTGTCGGGATTGTGCCGGCATCTGATACGGGGGCAGTGGAAATGGCACTCTGGTCCATGCTGGGCGCACGTGGTATCGATATGCTGCAATGGGAAAGCTTCGGTAAAGGCTGGGTTGGAGATGTTAAAAACCAACTGGGTCTTGAAGATGTACGGGTCTTTGGTGCTGATTACGGGCAATTGCCTGATCTAGATGCAATTGATTTCTCGCGCGACGTTGTCTTTACATGGAATGGCACGACGTCAGGTGTACGTGTTCCCAATGGAGACTGGATTGCGGATGACCGCGAAGGGCTGACCTTCTGTGATGCGACCTCAGCTGTTTTTGCGATGGATATCCCTTGGGATAAAATCGACGTACTGACCTATTCCTGGCAAAAAGTCATGGGTGGCGAAGGCGCACACGGTATGTTGGTGCTGTCCCCGCGTGCGGTTGAACGTCTGGAAAGCTACAAGCCAGCTTGGCCTTTGCCAAAAATCTTCCGTATGACAAAAGATGGAAAATTGATGGAAGGCATCTTTACCGGGGCAACGATCAATACACCGTCCATGTTATGTGTGGAAGATGCGCTGGATGGTTTGCGTTGGGCCGAAGAAATTGGCGGTCTGGATGCTTTGATCCAACGTTCTCAAGCCAATCTGAAAGTATTGGAAGACTGGGTGAATGGCAACAAGAACGTGAGCTTTTTATCTATTGACCCGGCAACACGTTCCAATACATCGGTCTGCTTATCCATTACGGCGGACTGGTTTGCAGCTTTGTCCGATGAAGATAAGACAAAGGCTGCAAAGAAACTGGTGGCTTTGCTGGATGAAGAAGAGGCCGCCTACGATATCGGATCTTACAAGGATGCACCGGCAGGCTTGCGTATCTGGTGCGGGGCAACGGTGGAGGCAGATGATCTGCGGCTCTTGACCCCTTGGCTGGATTGGGGGCTGGCCGAAATCGCCACGCAATATTCCTAAAATAAAAAAAAGAACCCATCGTCTGATTTATTGTACGATGGGTTTTTTCTTGGGCGTCTCAAGGGTGGACTGTGGCGGAATTCTGGGCAGCTTTTGCGGCAGCGTTTGATTTGATTTATGAAGCGGACGGAAATCTGATCGAGATCGTCCTGTTGTCATTGCATGTCAGCCTTACGGCTGTACTAATCTCAGCTTTGATAGGTTTACCACTCGGTGCGTTGGTTGGCTTTCTTTCTTTTCCGGGGAAAAAAGCCTGCGTTGTCATCTTGAACGCCCTGATGGGATTACCCCCTGTCGTGGTCGGCTTACTGGTCTATCTGGCGTTGTCACGCGCCGGACCGATGGGGGTGTTCGGCCTGCTATTTACACCGACAGCGATGATCATAGCACAAGTCATTTTAATCACCCCGATTATCGCAGCCTTGACCCGGCAGGTCGTACAAGATTTGTGGGGGGAGTACCGCGAACAATTAACCTCACTTAGGTGCAGCAAATGGCAAGTGGTTTTGACTTTGTTATGGGATGGACGTTTTAGCCTGTTTACGGCTGTCTTAGCTGGTTTTGGTCGGGCAAGTGCCGAGGTTGGTGCGGTAATGATCGTCGGGGGGAATATTGATCATGTGACACGGGTCATGACAACCGCAATTGCACTGGAAGTCAGTAAAGGCGATTTGGCCTTGGCGCTGGGACTTGGGATTGTCTTATTGACCTTGGCGTTGGGGGTGAATGCCATTGCATATGTGCTGGGTGAGTTTGCCCGAAAAAGGATGGGCGCATGAAGGAGGAAAATTTTCTTTTACAGGTTAAAAACCTGTGTTTTGAAGCCCGTGGTATTCGCTTGATCAAAGATGTTTCGTTTGATTTGCCTGCGGGTTCACGCCTTATGATCTTGGGGGCGAACGGGGCGGGTAAAAGCTTATTGATGCGTCTGTGTCATGGCTTGTTAATTCCCCATTCCGGAACGGTGCAATGGAGCGAAGAACAAGAGGGACAAGCGATCCAACAAGCAATGGTTTTTCAACGGCCTGTCATGTTACGCAGAACCGCCCTTGCCAATATCACCTATGGCCTGAAATGCAACGGTGTAGCACGCCAATCACGTCGGGACATCGCCTTTGATTATTTAAACCGTGTAGGATTGGCCCGTTTGGCAAACCATCCCGCACGGCTTTTATCGTTTGGGGAACAGCAACGCCTTGCACTGGCGCGGGCTTGGGCGATGGAACCGGACGTCCTGTTCTTGGATGAACCAACCGCCAGTCTGGACCCAAGCGCGACCCATGCGATTGAAGAAACCACACGCTTGATTGCAGAAGAAGGCACGACCATTATGATGAGCACCCATGATTTGGGACAGGCCAAACGTTTAGGCAGCGACGTGTTGTTTTTGCATCGCGGGCGTGTTTTGGAACAGGCCTGCGTGCAAGACTTTTTCCAACAGCCAAAAAATGATCTGGCGCAGGCTTTTGTGCGTGGTGAATTGTTGTGGTGGAAGAAAAAGAAAGATTTATATCCTGGGGGTGGTATAGAGCAAATCCCGAGCGACTGAATTTAGGTTGCGACGACGCATTTGCGTAAAAATAAACAAATCCCAAGCGGGACAGGACTTAATCCCGTGTAACTTTAGCCGTAAACATATAACCGCGATTGCGCACCGTTTTGATGAATTTTGGGGCTTTCGGGTCGCTTTCAATTTTTTTACGTAGACGTGTGATCTGAACATCAATACTGCGATCAAAGGCTGGAGTATTGTCACCGTGTACAAGATCAAGCAATTGGTCACGGCTGAGAACACGATTGGGATGTTCAATGAAGGCTTGCAGCAGGTTAAATTCGCTATTGGATAATTGTGGCTGCATCCCGTCCGGTCCGGTAATTTCTAAGGAAGCAAGATCAACCTTCCAACCATCGAAAATAAATGACAAATCTGAGCGTTGTACCCCGCCCGGCACCGTGGTTTGCGTTGTCGCTTGTGTACTGGGTTGTGTACGTCTGATGATACTGCGCACACGGGCAAGTAATTCGCGGGGTTCAAACGGTTTCCCCAAGTAATCATCGGCGCCGACTTCCAAGCCAATGATCCGTTCGGTGGTTTCTCCGCGACCACTGAGGATCATAATACCAATACTGGTACGGCTTTTAATTTCGCGTGTCAGAGATAGGCCATCCATATCGGGCAGGCCCAAATCAACAACACACAAGTCAACATGTGTATCTGAGATAATATTCAGGGCAGCTTGTCCAGAAGATGTTATGGTGGTTTCAAATTCCGCATCTTCAAGACATGCGGCGACCACGTCAGCCACAACCGGGTCGTCTTCGACGATCAGAATGTGTTTTGTTTCGCCCATGGTTAGCCCGTTTTTTATTCTTGTTGAAATATTTTGAAATAATATGGGCATATCACGTTTTTCGCAACTGCTAATTTCTATACAGGGATATGCACAAGTTATATTTTGCGTAAATAACGGTGCACATTCAGGCATCACACAACTTTAACGTAAATAGCACGACCCTCGGCGACCTGTTTTGTCGAAATATTGTTGATGATATTCCTCTGCACGATAAAAGGTTCCTGCAGGGGCAACCTCTGTGACGATCGGGTCTGCGAATCGATGGTTAGTATTCATATTTTCGATCATCAATTCAGCAGCTTGTTGCTGAGCGTCATCATGATAATAGATGGCGGAACGATACTGACTACCCACATCCGGTCCTTGACGATTAAGTGTGGTCGGATCGTGTAGTTCAAAAAATAGTTCCAGTAAATCCTCAAAAGAAACACGCGTGGGATCATAGCGCAGGTGGACAGCCTCGGCATGACCGGTGGTGTCTGTACAAACTTCACGATAGGTCGGGTCAAGTTTGTGTCCGCCAGTATAGCCGACTTCGGCGTCGACGACCCCATCCTGATCGCGAAACCGGGCTTCAACGCCCCAGAAACATCCGGCAGCGAAAGTAGCAGATTTATATTCTTTAGACATAAGGTCACCTTTATCTTTTGCACTGTGTCGTTCGGTTCTATAGATATGGCCTATTCAAACGGAATTAAACAGGCCGATCACGAAAATATGAAGACCGTTGTCTATCAGTCCTATCGAAATAACGATGTACCCGACTGGATTGCTCTATGTTTGCAATCGGTACAATCTTGGGCGGACAGAATGGGTGCGGACTATCGTTTCTATGGGGATGAGCTGTTTGATCGGGTACCTGCGTGGTATCTGGAGAAGACCAAAGAGCGCCTTGTCGTTGCAACGGACCTTGGACGCTTACTGCTCGCGAAAGAATTACTGGCAGAAGGCTATGATCGCGTGATGTGGCTGGATGCCGACATGCTGGTTTTTGCGCCTGAGCGTTTCGAGCTGAATATCAATACACAATATGCCTTCGGGCGCGAAGTCTGGGTACAACGGGATGAAAAAGGCAGGTTGAGGGCATACCGCAAAATTCACAATGCCTTTTTTCTTTTTACACAGGACAACAGCTTTCTGGATTTTTATATTCATTCTTGCTTGTCGATTATTCAGCGGATTGAAGGGCAAATGGTGCCACAGATTGTCGGGCCCAAATTTCTAACAGCCATTCACAATATTGTTGCCTGTCCGGTGGTTGAAGAAGCCGGCATGTGCAGCCCCCTTGTCATTCGCGATATATTGAATGGCGGTGGAGCAGCATTGGATTTATTTCATAAGGAAAGCCCCTCGCAAGTCCGTGCTGTCAATATGAGTGCCTCACTTGAAGGCATAGAAATCAGCGCACAGGAAATGGAACGGGCCTGTCAATTATTGCTGGCACGAAAAGAGTTGTAGCCATGGAAGATATCAAACAGAAAATCCGCGAACTTGCCTTGGAAATCGGGTTTGATGATGTGGGATTTTGCGCGGCCCAAACCACCGATCAACATAAGGCGGATTTAAAAGAATATAACGAACGCGGTTTCCACGGCACAATGGACTGGATGGAAACCACCGAAGAACGCCGCGCAGACCCGACCGTGCTGTGGAACGAGGCAAAAAGCATTATCGTACTGGGCATTAACTATGCACCAAAAGGAGATCCGATGGCATTATTGGATCACCCGGATCGCGCCATTATCAGCTGTTATGCCCAAAACCGGGATTATCATGATCTGGTAAAGAAACGCCTGAAACGACTGGCACGCGAGATGGTGGACCGCTGGGGCTGCGCGCTAAAGGTCTTTGTCGATACGGCCCCCGTTATGGAAAAACCAATCGCTTCGCAAACGGCGCTGGGTTGGCAAGGCAAACATACCTGTCTTGTCTCGCGTAAATTTGGATCATGGCTGTTTTTGGGGGAGATCTATACGACGTTGGAGATCGAGCCGGATCAAGCCCACAAGCATAGCTGTGGATCGTGCACAAGCTGTTTGACTGTTTGCCCAACGGATGCCTTTATAGGCGAAGGCAAAATTGATGGACGCAAATGTATTTCGTATCTGACCATTGAATATGACGGTGTGATTGAACCGGAACTCGCCCTGAAAATGGGCAACCGGATTTATGGATGTGATGACTGTCTTGCCGTTTGTCCCTGGACCAAGTTCAGCGTACCGACCAAGGAAAAAGATTTTAAACCGCGTGCAGAATTTATGGCCCCGCGTTTGGGGGATCTGGTCGGGTTGAATGATGAAGAATTTCGCGAACTGTTTCGGGCCTCCCCGGTGAAACGCATTAAACGACACAGGTTCATTCGCAATGTTCTGATTGCCATTGCCAATGGGCGATGTCTGGAATTGCGTGACAAGGTTGTCGCCTTGATTGAAGATGAACATCCGGTTATCAGCGAGACTGCGAAGTGGACTTTGTTGATGTTGGATAAAGAGTCGAAAACGTCGATTTAATATTGTAGAGTGCGGACAAATGGGCCCTCAGGTATCTATAAGGTAGAGTATAAATGAAACAGTATCTGGATCTTATGCGTCACGTGCGTGATAACGGCGTTTATAAAAGCGACCGTACCGGGACGGGGACCTACAGTGTTTTTGGGCACCAGATGCGTTTTGACTTGTCACAAGGCTTCCCGTGTTTGACAACCAAAAAACTGCATTTACGCTCAATCATTCATGAACTGTTATGGTTTTTGAAGGGTGATACCAACATTAGATATCTGAAAGAGAATAAGGTCTCCATTTGGGACGAGTGGGCAGATGACGAGGGCAATCTCGGCCCTGTCTATGGTTATCAATGGCGGTCCTGGCCGACACCGGATGGTAACCATGTGGATCAAATTACCAATCTGGTTCAGCAAATTAAAAACAATCCAGATTCACGCCGCTTAATTGTTTCCGCATGGAACGTTGCCAATATTGAAGAGATGGCCTTGCCGCCATGTCATTGTCTCTTTCAATTCTATGTGGCAGACGGCAAACTGTCCTGTCAACTTTACCAGCGCAGTGCCGATATTTTTTTAGGTGTTCCGTTCAATATTGCCTCCTACGCCTTATTAACCATGATGGTGGCGCAGGTTTGTGATTTGGAAGTGGGCGAATTCATCCATACGTTTGGGGACGCACATCTTTATTCCAATCATATGGATCAGGTGGAATTGCAATTGTCACGCACACCGGGGGCGTTGCCAACAATGAAAATGAACCCGGACGTGAAAGACCTGTTTGATTTTACTTTCGATGATTTTGAATTGGTGGATTATAACCCACAGGCTCATATCTCTGCACCGGTGGCGGTGTAATGAAGATCAGTATGATTGTGGCGGTTGCCAATAACGGGGCAATTGGCAAGGATAATAAAATGCTCTGGCATATCCCGGAGGATTTTAAATATTTCAAAGCCACAACGATGGGCAAGCCCATGATTATGGGACGCAAGACGTTTGAATCTATTGGTCGCCCTCTGCCCGGTCGTCTAAACATCGTGGTAACGCGGGACCAAAATTGGCAAGCTGACAATGTTTTGGTATGCCATGATCTGGACGATGCCCTCTCGGCAGCTTTTGCCGAGGCGAAGGCGAAAAATGCCGGGGAAGTGATGGTTGTGGGCGGTGCACAGATCTATGCGATGATGATAGAGCGCGCGGACCGGATTTATTACACCGAAGTCCATCGCGACTATGACCATGATGCAGGCTTTCCCGCACTGGACAAGGCAATTTGGCAGGAAGTCTCCCGCGAAGACCATCAAGGAGATGGACAAGACAAACCCAATTATAGCTTTGTGGTGTTTGATCGCATTTAAATTCTCGGTTTCATGGCATGGCTTTTGCTTTTTCTTAAGGAAACATTAACCCTTGAGGAAGAGAAAAATGGACATTGTTGTTGATGGTAAAACCTATGCGGTGAATATTCCCCAAACAGGTTTGCGCAATATGGGACAAGGCAAGTCTCAGGGAACCGATTTTGCCGCCATGCTGGAAGAACAAAATCAGGTCAAAAATCAAATCATGGACAAAGGTTTCGGAAAATATGTTTCCGATATGCAGCAGGAAAAACTGGAAGAAAAAATCCGTGAGAAAGTCTTAGCGGCAATGGGCTTAACAGAAGAACAGTTTAACCAGTTACCGGCAGAACAACGGGCCGCGATTGAGCAGGCAATTCAGGAAACAATTCAAAAAGAAATGATGGCGCGAGCCGAAGAAAATGCAAAAGGGAAATCCAATCAGGCTGTTTCTGTCCCACTTATCGCGATGAAGTAAGCTGTTGATTAATCCATAAGGTTGCTTCTGCCTCATTCGAAAAGAGTTCAACCGTCATCTCGATATATTGCCGAACCAGTTCTGGGTATAACTCATATCGTGTACGCACATTTTCGATATCATCTTGTTGAACAACAACCGCAAGAATACAGGCCTTTATCCCATATTCGTTAGCTTTGCGGGCAAAGACAACGGCCCCTTCTTTTGGAAAAAGGGAGAGGCCGTTTTGTATATCTAAAATAATGCCAAGTGTCGCATGAGGCTCGGCAAAGATATAGTCAAAGGCGTGGGATAAATCCTCGCTTGTATGTCCGCCAATGGAACAAAGACGATAGAGATTCTTAAAGTGCTTTGCCTGATAGGTGAGAAGATGCATGGCGTTAATCTTTTCAAGGTACATATACAAGTATTCTCAAAGTCCTAACATAACGCCAGTATCTGAGCAAACCTATTAGGCCGTAAACTCATAAAATAGACTAGTTTTGGTTTGTCGGAAATACAGGCAAGGCAAGGAAAAGACTTGCAGGAAGTGCCATTCACTTTCAAAAGGCTTTGACGCCGTATTTGCCTGTATTTCCGACAAATCCCATAGGGACGGGATAAAGTTTAAGATTCTTCGTCCTTATAAAACCCTTAAAGTGCGCGCACTTCTGCGGGTTTCATGCCTAGCCCATCTTAAAATTTATCTCCGCCAAACAAGTCTATTTTATGAGTTTACGGCCTAGGCATCTTCGCAATCCTCAATCGAACTATCATATGAAAAGAGATCACCCGGTTGACAATCTAACCCTTTACAGATGGCATCTAGGGTAGAAAGACGGATCGCTTTGGCTTTTCCTGTTTTTAGAATGGAGATGTTCTGTTCCGTTATACCGACTTTTTTTGCAAGCTCGTTTGAGCGCATTTTACGTTTGGCAAGCATAACGTCTAAATGGACTGTAATGGCCATTGAATTACACCGTATACAATCGTTCTTCTTCCATTTGCGCAGCTTCATTCATAACCCATGAAACCAATAAAAGCATAATGGCCACAGTCAGGGTTGTCAGGTCCACCGTCCCAATGCTGATTTGAAGTTGGCGCTCACCTTCAGGTCTATGGAAAGTCAAAATAACGCTTAGGGCCGTGTTGTACACCAAATCTGTAAAGGCATATATAAGTGTGCCGTAACCGATGTGACGATAACAGGCAACATTTTGTCGTGTAAAAATAACCCCTCTTTCATAAAGGCAAAATAAACGGCGAAATGTAAAAATGACATACATACCCGCACCAACAGGCAACATATTAATCATAGCAGCCAGTGCAATTTGCAGGTTCGAGATTATTTCTTGCGGTGGAATGAGGAGTTCATCACGAAAACCTTCTGGCAAGTTATTAAAATTGATCCAGAACATAACCGTCAGAACTGGACTGGCAATGAGGAGAAAAGTAAATAACCAGCGAAAAAAACGGCTCATCCGTTGGATACGCACAAGGTTTTGCTGAGACATAATCAGATCCTTTAAAATAATTAATTTTCTTGATTATTGATAATTTTTTATCGAAAAACAATAATTAATTTAATTTTACAAATTATCTCTCTGAAAAAACATTTATCGTCCTCCAATGTATTACGCAAAATACTTGTTAAATTTCATGAGCCTATAAAAGGAAAAACGAGCTTATGATGCCTCCCCCATTGCGGCGCAAATCTTTTCTTGGCACAAACAAACCTGAAACAAACAACCTTTTGCCAAGCAAAGGGGGATCAAGTCCCCTTTCTGGGTAAAATAAACCAGATAAAACAAACAACCTGCAAAGACAAAAACATCCCGAAAGCCGCCTGATAGGCCACAGGATCATAACCACCACTGGTCGTGGTTTCCCACAGATTGATGACCTGTCCGCTGAGAGACTGCAAAATAAAAATGGTAATGAAAACCATCAGATTAATCGCTGTATTGACCCGGCCTGCCAAATGCGTGGGAAAATGCTGTGACAGAACCGCATATTGCAAAATGCCCGATGTCCCGAAAAAGCCGAAGGCAATCCAGATCCAAGGCCAATCGAGCGCCCATTCCGTAATGATCCCGATTTGACAGAGCATAAAAAAGAACATACCGGTTCCCGCAACATAGATTGTCTTGATCCCCATTCGCCCCAATCGTTCGCTCAGTGCCCCGAGCCCCAAAAAACCGGCAACCATTGCTGCTGCAACCCAAAATAAGCTGCCTGCAACATCAACGCGTTCCAATCCTGCAATATCATGGTGCCACGGTCCCGCCCACAGGCTTTGAACGGAAATAAAACTGGCTTGCGACATCATGGTAATCGGCGCGACCCGCCAAAAAAAACGACTGGTGAAAACCTCTTTTACACCGTTCATTTGTTCAGCAATTGTGGTTTTATGTTCCGGGCGCTTGGTCGAGGGAACCAGCAGATACACAAACAACGCACAAACCAGCGTCAAGGCCGCCAAGCCCCAAAACCCACCACGCCAGCCAATTTCCTGAACAACCAGTTCGGTCGGGGCGGTACCGGCCAACGCCCCCATACCACCTGCTGCCATGATAAAGCCATTGACCAAAGGGAGTTTGCTCGTATCGTAAAAAACAGTAAATGCCTTAAAGGAAGCCATCAAACAGGCTGAAACGCCAAAGCCGATCAAGGCCCGACCTGCAATCAGACTGGCACTATCTTCGGCCATCGCAAAAACGGCTGCCCCCAAGGCAGCAAAGATCAAAAGGGCCGCTTCGACCAGACGGGGGCCATATTTATCCAGTAGCACCCCTAATGGAATCTGAAACGCTGCAAACGTCAAAAAATAAGACGCCGTCAACAACCCCAAAATATCCGCGCCCAAACCCAGATCGGCAATCAAATCCGGTGCAATTACCGCATTGACCACCCGATACAGGTAAGACAGAAAATAACCGAAGGCGAAGGGGATAAACACCCGAAACACCATTGCAGTTGGGCTGTGTGACATTGTTTTCTCCTGAAACGAATTTCGAAGAACTATGCCCACAACCCATCAAAGTTGCAATCGCAAGAAATACTTAAACGATTTTAGCCTGGTAAACCGTCAATACGCGGGCGGATCAAAATCGGGGCATAAACCGCCGCAAACAGACCATAACCGATCACCCACAAAACCCCGGACGCGATCACCCAGTTTGAATTTAATTCAATCACCCGGACAAAAGTTGCCGCCGTCACAATAAGATATGCAGCAACAGTCAAACCTGAGGCTTTTAACGGACGACCTGAATGGCCCAATGCCGCACGCGAAGCAACCGCCAAAATCAACATGCCGATCCCACCCGTTGTTAAAGCGTGCAAGGCCTGGTTGGGGTTCAGGAAATCCGTCAAATGGGCCACACCTGTCAGGGCAAACCCAATCGGTAACCAAACATAGGCGGCATGTAAAACCCATACAATCGGGTTATCCAGTGTTTGAAAGGAATGCCACCGCGCCATGCGATAGATAAGAACGATCGCTGTTGCACTCGCAATCACGCCTTTAACCAGATCCGGGGCATCAAATAACGTTGCTATCGCCAACAACAGCACCAAAACCACTGTTGCAAGATGCGTCCATTGCGGAGTGGTGCAGGTAATGTTGCTCTGCAGTTTCATGCGTAGCGCATTTTGTGTAAAGGCAGGGATCACGCGGGCACTAATCAGAGATGCAATCGCGATAATCATGTAAACGCCTGCTCGCGCTGCATTCGCTGTATCCCAGAAATGCCACGCCACATTTGATAAACACCAAAAGACAAGAATAAGCGGCACAATAAAGTTACGTTTATTCTGCGCCCCGACAATACGGTTAGCAATTTCATAAGACAGCATCGGCAAATACAGTAAATCCAACCATGCCAGATAGACGAAAGCATCGTTCAATTCCGCAGCCAAAATTCCGACACGACCCAACAGCCAAAAGATCGCCATAATAACAACAGGCCGCCCGACAAAATTCTTGCTGGATGTCCATTTGGGGACAGCCGCCATCAAAAAGCCGCCAATGGCCGCACTGGCAAAGCCAAAGACCATCTCGTGTCCATGCCACGCCAAACTCAGGTCAACCATCCCCGCATAGCCGAACAGCCACGCGAGCAAAAAGGCAACGCCGCTAAGAGCCGTAAACAGGAAAAAAACGCGGTGACCGGATGAAAACAAAACCGGACCACTGTAAGGCTGAACGGGTTCACCGATATCCAAAAAAACGCGGGCCATGACTTCCTTCATAAAACTGAGTATTCTAGTTGGGTATTACCCTTTTTATAATCTGAGTGCGTTGACTTTCGTCAACCTGACACCCATACTGTGCAACGTTTCTCAATATTTTCCGGACAAAAAGTAAACGCCATGAAAGCCAAGATTATCCCCGTTACCGCCTTTGCCCAAAATTGTTCCTTAATCTGGTGCGAGGATACGATGAAAGGCTGCCTTGTCGATCCCGGCGGGGATATTGACAAGTTAATGCATGAAGTCAAAGAAGAAGGCATTACGCTTGAAAAAATCCTTTGTACACACGGCCATCTTGACCATGTCGGCGCAGTGGCAGAAATTTCAGCCAAAGAAAACCTGCCGATCGAAGGGCCGCATAAGGATGACAATTTCTGGATTGAAGGCTTACCGGAACAAACCGTTCAATTTGGCTTTCCACCGACCGAAAGTTTCACCCCGACACGTTGGTTGAACGATGGCGACACCATCACCTTCGGAAATGTTACGCTCGACGTTTTACACTGTCCGGGGCACACACCGGGCCATGTTGTCTTTTTTGAAAAGCAAAGTCGTGTTGCCATTGTTGGTGACGTTTTGTTCCAAGGGTCTATTGGACGTACTGATTTCCCCAAGGGCAATCACGAAGACCTGATCCATGCCATCAAAACCAAATTGTTCCCGCTAGGCGATGATGTGGTCTTTATTCCCGGACATGGCCCCTTGTCCACCATCGGTGATGAAAAACGCAGCAACCCGTTTTTGCGCTAATGGACCCTGCGTCTATAAATGGTAAAGCGCCGTATCACGACCTTTGACAGCGCACAGGCGTTGAATAACTTTGTCACCCTCTTGGCCTTGTTCAAAGGCAATGACATTCATTCCATCTTTTTGGGCAACTTCAAGCAATTCATGAGGCCGCAGAAGGAAATCAGGATTACGCGGACGACCGAATTGTTCATTGCCTTGGGCAAATGTTTCATACAACAGCACACCACCTTGTTTCAATGCGGGTGCCAAAAAAGACAAATGAGGGCGATAAAGATAATTTGTGACGACAATCGCGCTGAACTGTTCACGCTCAAAGGGCCAGTCACGCCCATCTTCCAGATCGCATTGTAAAATTTCGGCAGATTTAACAGCGGCTAAATCGCTCAGCCCCTCAATATTCTGATCGACGAACAACACTTTATGCCCGTTATCCAGAAAAAAACGTCCATGACGCCCTGTACCACAAGCCAAATCCAGAATAAAGCCATCCAATGGGACGTAGGATGAAAACCGGTCAATCCAAGGCGAGACGGTCATAACGCACACAATTCAAATTGCAGCCTTCAACGATAAAAACCAAAGACAGGAAAGCCCATATTGCCAGATGGTGCCTTATGTGAGGCCTCCGGTTTCGATTGGACTTCATCCTCAACCTCAGACGCAGCACTCACAGTCATCGGCATATCCGACTGACCATCACACTCATCCATCATGTCCCATACCATTTGGGGGTCCATTTCGCTCTCCTAGACGTTATATCCTCTTGCGATTTTTTTTATGCGTCTTTTTTATGGACTAAATTAGTAAGGGAAGATTTATGGCATTGCAACATTTTTGTAAAAATTACAACCTAAAAATGAAATATTATTACAACAACATTCTTCAATGATATTATAAAAATCATTTAATATCAAATAATTATGAAATATCGAGCCTTAAAATCAAGAGAGATATTGCGAAATATCTACCTCGTCAATTTGATCCGGTAATAAGAAACGTTCCGCATATTCCCGATACACACCCGAGGTCAAGAAAAGGTCAAAAACTTCCCCATCAATATGCTTGTCTTTCTTAAAGAAGCTGAGGATTTTCACGGCTTCCGACAAGGTTTTAGCCTTTTTATAAGGTCGATCCGACGCTGTCAAAGCCTCAAAAACATCAGCCAGCGCCATGATACGTGCCGGAATCGACAGATCATCTCCGCTTAGTCCTCGTGGATAGCCTGTCCCGATCATGGTTTCATGGTGGGTTCCGGCATATTCAGGAATACGTTTCATATGTGCAGGGAATGGAAGTTTTTCCAACATTGCAATCGTTTGCATCACATGTTCGGTAATCTTAAAACGTTCTTCCTCTGTCAAGGTTCCACGCGCAATACTCAGGTTATAGATCTCACCCCGGTTATATAAATATTCAGGCACCGGGGTTTTAAAGTCCAAAGCCTCGTACTGTTGCCTGATATCGCGTTCACGCTCAATCAAATGATAAGGTTGATCTACCAGCAGTTTTTCTTCCACCGGCGCATCGGGCAGGTTTGCATATAAAGATTCTTCCTGATGAGAAAGTCCCAATTTGATATCAAAATTGCGCACCCATGTTTCATCCGCAATTGATTTTAATCGCGCTAATTTTTCTTCTGCCATAAACTCACCGCCGACGTTACATTCTGCGATAAAGGCATAATCATCAATCAGCTTAGCTTTGCGTTTTTCCAGTGTGTCTTTTAATTCCTTAGGCTCACCACCTTCTAAAAGCCCTTGGTAATAGACCAGTTCCGCATCACGTAACAAAACCTCAAACCGCGTTCTGATTTCGTGAATACGGTTATAAATCGTTTCCAATTTGCTTGCTTTATCCACCACATATTCCGGTGTAATCACCTTGCCGCAATCATGTAGCCATGCACCGATGGAAAATTCGCGCCATTCTTCTTCTGTTTTAAACTGAAAATCAGCCAGAACCCCGTCATTACTCTCACAGGCCTCGCGGGCCAGCATGGTTGCCAATTCAGGGACGCGTTCACAATGTCCGCCCGTATAGGGGCTTTTCGCATCAATCGCGCCCGCAATTAAATGGATCATCGAATCCATCAATTTTTCCTGCGCATCCAACAATTCGCGATTATACAGGATTGTTGCAGCCTGCGCTGCTAAGGCTTCAACAAAGCGTTGGATCTCCGGACTGAAGGCAACAATTTCGCCTTTTTCATCCTGCGCATTGAGAATTTGCAACGCACCGATCACATCCCCGCCACGTGGTTTCAAAGGAACCGTCAAGAAAGATTGAGAACGATAGCCGTTCATATCATCAAAGGTCTTGGTCCCTGAGAAATCAAAATCCTCGTTATTATAGGCATCCACAATATTTACAGACTCTGAGGCATGAACCGTATGGCTCACAACGTTTTTATGATTTTTCTCTCCCACCTCATCAAACAAGGCGACAGGATTAAATGACGGTTTCACGCCGCTGGTGCCGCCCATCGCCACATTAAGCGTGTCATTGCGCAAAATCTTAAAGCTCAGTGCCTGATCTTCAATTTTATACAATGTCCCACCATCGGCATTAGCAAGTTCCTTGGCACCAAGCAGCACCATCTCCATGACTTTTTCCGTATCGCGCTCTGCCGACATCGCAATACCCAACTCGACCAGTCTATTCAGTTTTTCCTGACTGGTCGCCAAATCCTGCGTCTTAAGCGCAAGGGAGTTGCGCATTTCATCAAATGTATTTTCCAGCTCATAAAATTCGATAATATGCGATGGCGTTCGGGATTTTGTCTTAAATTCAAGATGTTCAATCTGTTTTGCATCTTCAGCTAACTGCGAAACACGCCGTGTTAAACGCGCGCTGAAAACATATACGATCGGAATAAACAGGATAATACAAAAAATACTGGCATTCAGAACACGGCGTTCCATCGTAATAAAGCTTTGACGGAAATCGTCCAGCGGGGCTGCCACTGCGATATTAAACTGCGCCCCATATTTACTGAGTTTTTCGACACTTTTAAAATAATCTTGTACTTTTGCTTTTGTTTTTCCAAGAATGACATCGACAACCGGGTCATCAATCCGGGTCAAATCCCCTAAATGATGGATACTTTTAAACCCCTTGGGGAAAGCCACAATGCGATTTTTATCGTCATAAATCCACGCCGTTCCATTTTCAGAAACAAATTGGTTGGATACGAACTCGCTGAGTTCCGTTAAGGTAAGATCAACACCAACAACGCCGTGTTCGTTTGCCATGCGTCTTGAGGCTGTAATCCCAGGCGTTTTAAACGAATTATAGACATAAACATCCGATAAATGCGGGTCACTATTTTCAATCGCATTGGTAAACCAAGGGCGTTCACGAGGGTCATAGTTCGGATTGGCTTCCAAACGCTGGGAAATCACGTTTTTCTGCTCATCCAGAAACGACCAGTTTTGCAGACGTTCCCCTTCTTTTGAATAAATCGTGCGTACGATCCAGATCGTATTTGCCGAGGCTTTGTGACTTGCAATCACGGCTTCACGCCCTCGTGTCGCAATCACTTGCAGAAATGATCCGTCTAAATGTCCGCAATAAACCGAATAAATGGTTTTACGTTGTTCAAGCACACTAAAATATAAAGGCAGGATACTGGCATCTAAGCCATCACCGAAAACGGCCTCATCAGATTTGCGACTGGCCAATAACGACGCATTCGCAACCGATTGATCCAGTAGATTCACAATCTGGTTTTCAACATTATTTGAAACAGCCGTAAATAAGTTCCCCGCAACTTCTTTTGCTGTCCGGGTTCCCAAAACCCAAATACTAAAGAGTGTAGCGATAGATAGCGAACAAATGACCGCTAGACTTACGAGTGTCAGACTTAACTTAAAACGGACGCGCACAGTACCCCTCCTACGCAACAATATATTGCACTATAAGGGAGGAAGAGCTCACAATAAAATAAAATAATACATTTGTAGCATATACGTTGCGAACGAATGCCATATCCTTGGTAGCATCTTCAAGTAAAAGCGTATATCACTGTCTTAATCACTTCGAAAGATAAGGGCTTAAGATTACTCATGTGCGGTTTGGTCGGTTTCTTTTCACCTAATAACAACACACTCAATCAAGAGAATCAGCACCGCATTCTTGCGGAAATGACTACCGAAATCACATCTCGTGGCCCGGATGATCATGGCCTATGGTGCGATTCGGAACATGGGGTTGCATTGGGGTTTCGTCGTCTTTCCATTCAGGATTTATCCCAGGCCGGGCACCAACCGATGGTATCAGCCTGTGGGCGTTATGTTATGGTTTTTAATGGCGAGATTTATAATTTCCAAGACCTACGCCAAAATCTGAACCAAAACGAACAAATCACATGGCACGGACATTCCGACAGCGAAGTTATTCTCGCCCTTGTCAGTCGTTTTGGAATTGAAGCCACTTTAACCAAGCTCAGTGGTATGTTTGCCATTGCCCTTTGGGACAAACAGGAAAAATCACTCACCCTTGCACGCGATCGCATGGGTGAAAAACCACTTTATTTCGGGCAGGAAAACGGAACCTTTTTCTTTACCTCTGAAGTTAAAGCCCTTTACCCTCATCCTGATTTCAGTGCCACGATCAATGATGGTGCAGTTGCTGCTTACCTGCGTTTTGCCTACGTCCCCGATCCGTTATCGGTTTTTAAAAATATAACCAAGCTGGAGCCGGGTCATTTTGTACGTATTGAGTCTTCTGGACAAGTTACAAACAAAGCCTTTTGGTCACCGCGCGATATATTTATGTCCGCACGCAGCAAACCATTTGAAGGCAGTCGTGACGACGCTGCAAACGAATTAAATGATCGCCTGCTTTCTGGCATCAAACAACGCATTGTCGCCGATGTTCCCCTTGGCGCCTTTCTATCCGGTGGGATCGACAGTTCCACCGTTGTCGCCTTGATGAAGGCCGTCGCCCCCGACCGAGTACGCAGTTTCGCCATCGGGTTTGACAATCCGCGCTTTGATGAAAGCCCCCATGCCGAAGCCGTTGCGCGTCATTTAAATACCGAACACACAACGTTTAAAATGAGTGAGCGCGACTGCCTCGACGTGATCCCTGATTTGCAGGATGTGTACGACGAACCCTTTGCTGATCCTTCACAGGTGCCCACAACCCTGCTTTGCCGTCTTGCCCGTCAACATGTCACCGTCAGTATGGCAGGCGATGGCGGGGATGAATTATTTGGCGGTTATGGTCGATACTGGGACGCCAGTGCCCATTGGCGCAAAGTCCACAACCTGCCAGCATGGCGCAAGGCATTAAACCGAAAAATATTGATGGGTTTATCAAACAGCCCCTCCCGACTTGCCCGTAACGTGCGCAAGAAATTCAACCGCTTACATCACGACAACGCCGCACAATATTACGCCAATCACATGAGCCGCTGGCGCGTGGATGAGGGGCTTTATCCCCCCAAACGCCTCAGCCCGAATATTTATGATGATGATCTTGCCTTAAACGATGACATCTCCCTTGAACGGGCCTTCATGCATCGTGATACCCAAGCCTATCTGCCCAGCAAC
The DNA here is from genome assembly GCF_050058155.1 of Terasakiella sp. 4MB5A. Classification (GTDB taxonomy): domain Bacteria; phylum Pseudomonadota; class Alphaproteobacteria; order Rhodospirillales; family Terasakiellaceae; genus Terasakiella; species Terasakiella halodenitrificans. The sequence goes on from NZ_CP188815.1 coordinate 3,365,844, forward strand.
CTTTTGGTTAAAACGGATCGGGCCAGCATGTCTTGCGGACTGGAAATTCGTGCCCCACTTCTGGATCATAACTTAATCGAATTTATCTGGTCCTTACCCGATGCCTACACCGTGGATGATCATAAAAAAGGGATTTTGCGTGATGTTCTTTATCGATATGTCCCACAAGACATTGTTGATCGCCCCAAACAAGGGTTTGAACCCCCCTTGATCGATTGGCTGCGTGGGCCCCTCAAGGACTGGGCAGATGATCTTCTCAGCGCGGATCGCATCAAAAACTCGCCCTATTATAACGCCAAAGTCGTCATGGCCCGTTGGCAAGATCATCGCAGCGGCAAACGCGCCTGGACCTACCCCTTATGGACCGTTCTCATGCTGGAAGCCTGGCTGGATAAACATCAAAAGCGACGTGGGTAGAGATCTGATAGAGCTACGAAGGGAAAGCGACGACAAGACAAAGACCCTGCTCCGTTGGGTTATCTGTTAAATGGACCGACGCGCCGTGCATTTCTGCAATTCTTAAAACAATTGATAAACCTAAGCCACAGCCGTTCTCACCACTACCTTCAATACGATAAAATCTGTCAAATACACGTTTTCGACGCCCTTCAGGGATACCCGGCCCTGTGTCCAATATGCGTAAATTGATACATTCGTCAGATTTTTCGATGCTTACATCTACTGTCCCACCCTCTGGTGTATAACAAATTGCATTATTGAGAATATTTCGGACTAAAATCATTAAAAGATCAACATTGCCTGTGACAATGGCATCTTCATCTGTTCTCTTTGAAAAACCCAAGTCGATATTCTTCTCCATTGAATGCGTATTTTTACTCAGGACAGCTTGAATAACGACATCACTCAGATTGACTTTTTCCTGAGCTCCAAAGATGTTTTGATGATCAAGTCTGGCTAAAACCAATAACTGTTCAATAAGCCATACAGCGCGATCTGTGCCTTCCTTGATACGATCAAGCGCATCCGTCCTCTCTTTTTCATTGCGTGCATGTTGTGCGACTTGAGTATGGGTTCGAATAGCGGCAAGGGGGGTGCGCAGTTCATGAGACGCATCAGCCGTAAATCGGCGTTCTTTCTCAAGGAGCTTTCCTATTTTAGAGAAAAGGCCGTTCAAAGCGTCAATCAACGGCATAATCTCTGAAGGAACATTCCTTGTATTTAACGGTGCAAGATCATCCGCCGACCGCTTGATCACATTTTTCGTAACGACTTTTAAAGGTGCCACCCCCCAAGATACAGATAACCAAATCAAGATCGCCAACAAAGGAATGGCAAACCATACGGGGTGAAATAAATGGGTCGCGACATTTTTTGCGAAGGTCGATCGAAAATCGTATCGTTGGCCAACCTCGACATGGACACCATGATGATTTTTTATACCGTAAAAGCGCCAGTTTTCATTTTCGATGACTTTGTTGGAAAAACCTTTTTGCCAAGAATCCGTTGTAATGCGCGGCATGTTTGGTGAGGTAACAAGCAAATGTTTTTCAGCCGTCCATACACGATATGCAATCATCTGCGCATGGTTCGTTGGAAGCTCAAATACGGTTTTGGCCCTCACCTCACCGGCTTCCAATTCAGCCATCAAAACAAGTATTAATTCCGCCGCCTGAACTAAGCTGGCGTCCAGCATCTCATCTATTTGTTTTTTTGTGTCAAAATATGAAAAGAGTGCTGTCGCTAACCATGCACATACGACACTTCCGGCAAGAATAAAAAATAATCTTTGGCGCAAGGATCGTCTCATGGGTCTTCCTTTGGGATCATATAGCCAACACCGCGTATTGTTTTAATCAGTTCTGGATACAGCTTTCGTCTTATGTGATGGATATAAACCTCAATGGTATTGCTTTCGATTTCTTCTCCCCAACCGTACAGTTTTTCTTCCAATTGATTTTTGGAAAGAACACGCCCTGTATTCAACATTAATTCCTGTAAAGTTACAAATTCCCGATCAGAAAGAATGACCGGACTGTTGTCTAATGTGACAGTTCGATTGGAAGTCATCAATTTCACCCGATTATGGTGCAGGGTTGAATAAGATATCCCGTTTGCTCTACGTACCAACGCTCGTAATCTCGCTTGCAATTCTGCAAGGTCAAATGGCTTCGTCAAATAATCATCCGCCCCTGCATCCAAACCTGCAACACGATCTTCTATCGCATCGCGTGCAGTTAAAATTAAGACAGGCATGCTATTGTCTGACTTTCTCATATGCCGCAATAAAGTAAGACCATCCACCTTAGGCAAGCCGAGATCTAGCACAAGAGCGTCATATGCTGTTCCTCTTATCGCCGTTTCAGCATCTTCCCCGTCTTGCACCCAATCAACGGCAAAACCACCTTGTGATAGTCCTGTTACGATCCCTTGCCCCAACAAAACATCGTCTTCAATAAGAAGTATGCGCATACATTTTCCCTGCATCCTGTCGGAACGCTCTCAAGCTGTTGTGAATTTAACACCCTGAGAGCGTGCATGATTTTATTTCCCCAAGGGCGTCCAATTGGAATCTTCAAAGTATTTGCCATAGGCATTGTAGACTTTAACGACCTTTACTGCACCTGCCCGTTCATTTTTTCCACTTCCCATTTCGCTGACACCCTCGAAGATCGGATTCAAAATAATGTGAAGTTGCTCATCCTCTGCTTCCGGAAGATTGCAATTTTCAACCATGTAATCGATTTGTGTCTGAATTTCATTTGCCAGTTTCTTATATTCATCTGAAGGTAAGCGGTTCTCATGGATCTCTACCAACCGGGTATGGATAGAAGTCCGAATTGCTCCCATACTTTTGCGTAAGTGTTTGTCGCCTTTCCATTTTTGCCCTGCATTGAGCTTTGCCTCAACCATCATCTGTTCGCCATGTAAATGACTATCGGCTGCTAAACTTAAATTTGTGACACCAAAAAACAAACCCGCAGCTAAAAGGGCGGAAGCGATTTTCATTTTCGTAAACATTGGGTAAATCCTCATTTTCTTTTCCTGTAGGGAAATTTCGTTCCAAAAAGAAAATGGCTTTCTTATCTTAAACGCACCTTAAGAGGCGTTATCTGCTTTTATTGGATAGAAACCTGAATTCAAAAATGACTTCCGTTTAAATTAAGAAAAACTTATGAAAATATTGCGAATAATTCTCAAAAGTGATTTGTTAATTGAGATCACCCCTCCCTTATCCCGATATCTAGGAACTGCTAAACAATGGACTTTGATACCTTAACACTCGCACGTGGACTGCATGTCCTGTCTGTTGTTTTCTGGATCGGTGGTGTTGCGATGGTTACAACCGTTTTGCTACCGGCTGTGCGTAAAATGAAACAGCCGGAAGAAAGAATTATGTTCTTTGAAACCGTAGAACGGCGCTTTGCCCTGCAAGCCCGTTTGACAACTCTTCTGACCGGGCTCAGCGGTTTCTACATGCTTTATAAAATGGATGGCTGGTCCCTTTTCGCGACCCCTGGATATTGGTGGCTGCATGCCATGACAGGGGTATGGGCGGTCTTTACCTTGATCCTTTTTGTGCTGGAACCCCTTGTTTTACATAAGCTGTTCCACACTCAGGCCCAGAAAAATCCGGACCGCACCTTTCGCATCATACAAATCATGCATTGGGTACTTTTAAGCATAAGTGTCATCACCATTGCCGGGGCTGTTCTTGGCGCACATGGCTTGTTGTTTACCGCTTAAAGAGTAGAGCGGTTGATTTACATCGGCACACCCTATATACAGAGTTTTTTCGGGGGATGCTGGGACCGTCGTCATGTTTAATGAATTTAAAAAGAAATATATCAAGAACACATATCTATATGATTTATACCGTAGTTTCAGATATGGCACATATCATAAAGCCTATTCATTCTGGGCAGAAGATTTCTGGGTAGATAAAGCCACCACCAATATTCAGAACGGCACCTATGTCGATGTCGGATGTAATCATCCGGTTTTAGGGTCCATTACCTATCGATTATTCCAGCGTAACTGGTCCGGTGTAAACATCGATTTTGACCAGAAAAATATCGACCTTTGCAAGAAATATCGTCCCCACGATAAATCCTTCTGCTGTCCCATCTCTGACAATGAAGCAGATGTAGAGTGCTACAGTTTTGATGCTGGCAATGTCCTCAACACACTGGATAAAGACGCGGCAGATGAATGGGCGGAAAAAATGGGTAAGCCCTATAATGTCCGCACCATGAAAACCCGGACACTCAACGGCATTTTAAAAGAGGCCGGCATTCAGACCATTGATTTCCTGAACATTGATGTTGAAGGATTTGAAGATCAGGTTTTTAAAGGCTTCGATCTTTCTACATACGCCCCCAAACTTATCGCCTGTGAAATCCATATCGTTGATTTGCGGGAAATGAATAAATCATGGTCTTATAATCATTTGATTGAAAACGGTTATACCTTGATTTCAAAAATTGGCCCGACCTGTATGTTTAAGCGCAACGATTGTGACGAGATTTTTTATTAATCTGCGTTTGCTCTTTCTTGTTCAACGATAAACAGCATCAGAAACAGGCCGCTTGTCACAAAATAAGAGACCTGCCACCACATACTCCAATAAGAGAAATTAAACAGACCTGTTCCCCAATAAACCGCATTGACCGCTATGAAACCCAGCATGGCAAATGACGCGGTGCTCAGATAAACACGTAAGGATTTAATAAAAATCCAACAGACCATTATCACAAATGGGATCGCCCCAATAATGCCACCATCCAGCATCATTTCCACAATCCAGTTATGCGGATGACTGGGTAAAGCCTGTACATCCAAAAAATTAACTAATGGCGTCCCTTTCTGCGCCATATAATCCAAAAGCGATATCTCAGCCATCGGGTGGTAGTTTGACGCGTTCAATCCAAAACCGACCCACGGACTATATTCAATTAAATCAAAGGAAAACTTCCAAATTAATTGACGATGTAAATCGACCAACCACACAGGTATTAAGGCAATCTTGCTATTCTCTCGACTACTAAAAACCGTTTGTTCCGGTAACCAAACAACCGCAACTACGATCCCAATTGCAAGAACCACAAAGAAAAGAGTCAAACGGCGTAGACGACTTTGAGGGTCCGTCAGCAAGATAAACACGCTACAGAGTGCGACCAGTATCAGTCCCAACAAACTGACTTTAGAAGACTCAGACATAATATGGGTCATACATAAGCCGATATTGACAATACCCAATATTTTCCAGAAAGCGGCATGTCGAGTCGCAACGATATATAGGCAAGCAGGAATTGTTAGGACAAATCCATTAACCAAAGCCTTGGGTAACCCTTTTGAGAGAAACAACGCAGCAAGCATCACGATAAAAATTGATGTCACGAGACTGTAAAGTGCAACGTTCAACTGGTGACGTAAACAAAACAGGATATAAAAGACTAACCCTGCCACAACAAATGTGCGCGCCCATGCTTCTGCTGACAAACCAACTCGCAAGGAAAAAGGTATATTCACAGCCAAAGCTAGGGCTACAATAGCGACCCCGGTCATCAACCTTTTATCCAAATAAGGACGCAGCGCCTGAACGATTTCACGATGATTGACACTAACCAGCGTCAGGATCAAAGCAAGCCCCAGGAAAATACCGATAACCGCACGGCCCATATATAACGATGCAATTGATGTTCCCAGTAAAAGACTGGCAGCATTCAATCGCATTTCTTTGGAAAATAGGGCAGTCATCATTGCAGCCTGTGTTGGTCAAACGTCCCAACTTAGTAAGTTGTCCATAGCCCTTGATCAAGGAAAAAAGAAGCGGCTAAAGAAAGACCTTAGCCGCTTTTGCAAGTTTGACAGTGGTTGATAGAGAGGTTAATGGCTTGTCCCGGCGGAATAGGAGATCTTGTTCCAGACGTTATACTTGCCAACCGGCTTTTTCATCGGGATGCGTTTGACTTCTTCGAAAGTTTCAGCGTCATAGACAACAAGCGCGCCGTCCATATCCCAAACCGAAACCAGCGCATATTTACCATCACGGGTAAATTCCACATGGGCATTGGTTTTGCCTGGCTGCGGGTTAATGGTTTTCACAATTTCCAGTGTCCGCTTATCAATGATGTGTAACAAATCACGGTCTTTGCCAAAGAATACATCCGTCCAAGCATAAGGGGTATTTTCATGAGATCGCATGAAGAAACCAGGCCCCTTAGTCTTGATTACCTTGATCGTATTCCAGCTTTCCATATCGATCACACTGATCTTACCTTCTTTCAGGTGCGGGGTCGCCATAACGGGTGTCCCCTTGTAGGTCCATGTGATACCAGACCCTAAATGCGGCATTCCGGCCAAATCAAGATTTGCAATCTTTTTCCCGGCATCCAGATTGTAAGCAACCCCGTGTACCCCGTCACGTGAGGCCCCAAAGACATTGATGTAATCCTGATCAAAAAAGAAATCATCGAGATAATCATCCAGCCCAATCCGCTTGTAGCTGAGTGTACCCGTCTGTGTGATTTCAACTTCTTTTTCCTTACCGCGATAATCATGAACAAAGGCCCCATATTTGGGATCCGCATCCGGATCGTAAGTAATTTCCCAAACTTCTTTCATATCTTTAAGCGCGGCAATAAAGCTTTGGCGCGGGGGCGCATTATAAACGGCACTGACGCGTGACGAATTCCCCTTCCCGTCTGATACATCAATATATTTAACGGGCTTCAAAGTTTCAGCTTCCAGAACAACCAGAGAATGCGGCAGATAGTTGCCCGCAATAACCCATTTCCCGTCACTGGACACTGCAATATTGCGCATATTCACCGCTACACGGATTTCAGCCACCAATTGCAGGGTATAAAGATCATATTTTGACACCCAGCCATCGCGGGAGCCCAGATACACAAAACGTCCGTCGGGTGAATATTTCGCACCGCCATGCAGGGCAAAACGTGATTTAAATCGCCAAAGCGGTTCAAACTTGTCGCCATCCAGAATGGTTACACTGTGATCCCCGGTTTCCACCACGGTAAACAGGTTTAACGGATCACTGTCAAAAACCGGCTTAGCGGGAAGGCGAGATGGGATGACATGGACTTCGTGGGTTTCTTTCATCTGGTCGATATCCCATGTCGGCAATTTGCCCAACGGGGTATAGATAAAATCGACCAAAGCCTTGATCTCTGCTTCGTTTAACTGTTCCTCAAACGCGGGCATTTGTGTTGCGGCACGACCATTTTTAATGACACTGATTGCGCTTTTTTTACGTAAGCGTTTCAGGTTTTCCGGCAATAAAGCCGGACCAATAGCACCAAAACGGTTTACGCCGTGGCAGCTTGCGCAATTTTCTTTAAAAACCTCTTCTACATTCACGTCGCTGGCATTTGCGTTAAACGACAAGCTGACCGCGAAAATGGCTGAAGCCCCGAGGAATTTTTTCATCATTTTTTCTTAACCCTTATTCTGCTGCCGCATCTTTGCTGTTCGGCAAACCAATTTCGTCATCACTCAAATAACAGCCCGGATCTTCGGTCCAATAATCATTGGTTACACGATGTGCGCGACAACGTGTATTGCCATTGCATACATCCAGATAAGCACATTCTGCACAACGCCCCGTCACTGGGCGCGGACGTTGTTTCAACCCTGCCATTAACGGATCACTGGTATCTTGCCAAATATCCCCGAACGCACGCTCTTTGACATTGCCAAGCTTGTGATGCCACCACATTGTATCAGGATGAACATTGCCCAGGTTGTCGATATTGGCGACATTCTGACCGGATGCGTTTCCGCCCCACTGGATCAGTTTTTTATGGAAATGTTCAGCCTTGTCGGGGAAATTTTTGCGCACCCAATGCAGCATGTACACCCCGTCGGCATCGTTATTGCCCGTGGTCACTTCCAGTTCGCGGCCTTCTTGCAGGTTTTGCCAACACAGATCAAACAACATATCCATTGCCCAACGGGTATGTTGGAAATAGGCATCATCGCCCTTGTTCTTGTTTCCCCGTCCGGCATAGTTCAAATGCGACAGATAGAACTTGTTCACATCTTCCTGTTTCAACAAATCGAGAATTTTGGGGAATTCGTTCACATTGTCTTCGGTCAGGGTAAAACGCAAACCGATTTTAAGATCTCGTTCCCGACAGAGGCGAATACCTTTCAACGCCTCCTCATAGGCCCCTTCTTTCACGCGGAAAGCATCGTTTACCGCCCCAATCCCATCAATACTGACCCCGACATATTCATAATTAATACGCGCAATATCATCGATATTGTCTTCGGTGATCAAAGTGCCGTTACTGGAAAGCGCCGTATAAAAGCCCATCTCTTTTGAACGTTGGGAAATTTCAAAAATATCAGGGCGCAATAAAGGTTCCCCACCGGACAGGATCAAGACCGGAACGCGTGCGGCCTTTAAATCCACCATTGTATCGAAAACTTCCTGTGTACTGAGTTCACCGCGAAACGGTTTATCAACAGACCCGGCGTAACAATGCTTGCAGCCCAGATTGCACTGGCGCACCAGATTCCAAATGACAACCGGTCCCGGAGGGTCGCGATGTTCGCGCGCCTCGCTCGGGCTGACCAATTCCTTCATCATGGCGGAAATTCGAAACATGTTTCTGGTCCTTTTCTTTCGTTCAGGCGATACGCAAGCCGGTTTTTTTCAGTATTTTGGAACTGAACAAAACTTCATGGCCGCGATCATCCTCGCCCAGCATCTGCGCAATCATTTCGACACGCTTCATGCAGGTTTCTTTATCTTTGCCATGTACCATAGCAAAAAGATTGTAATTCCAGATCGGTTGATGACGCGGGCGTTCATAACAATGGCTGACAAAATCCAGCGCACCGATTTTCTCCCCGATCTCTTTGACCTTTTCATCCGGCACATCCCATGTGCTCATGCCATTGGCGGTATAGCCCAGCGCGTAATGGTTCGGCACCGCCCCGATGCGGCGGATAACACCCGCATCCAGCATGGCATTCAATCGCTGGCGAACCTCGTCACCGGACAGGCCGATTTCAGCACCGACGGCCTCATAAGGGGCTTCCACCAGGGATAAGCCTTCCTGTGTCGCCTTGATGATTTTGCGATCGGTTTCGTCCATTTGCCAGTTGCTCATACTTCGAACCTCAAACCGATAAAAAACTCTTGCTTCTTCGGCATGTTATAAACCTGATAGCCGGTCGCCTCGGTAATTTCGTGGCAGCACTCTTCCACACGGTCCGGTGTTTCTGTTGCCAAAACGAACCACATATTCAGTTCATGTTCGCGTTTATAGTTATGGGCCACTTCGGGAAAGGCATTAACGATGTCATTCACCCGATCAAAATCATCTTCCGGTATGGACAAGGCTGCCAACGTCAAACCGCCCCCCATACGTTCCGCATGATACATAGGACCAAAACGCGATAAAACACCGCTTTCACGCAGGCGTGTCAATTTGGCAAGGACCGTTTTTTCATCACTGCCGAGTTGTTCGGCCACATCGTGAAAGGGACGTTCAGATACCGGAAAGCCGTTTTGTAATTCATTAATAAGCTGGCGGTCCAAATCATCCAATTCAATCGGATCTATTTTGCGTCTCATTGTGCGGCCCTTTGTAAGCTGACATTTGCCGGGCGACAGTCATTATAGCGGGCACCACGTTGTTTAAAACGCCGGGTGCTGAACAAAATATCGCGTTTGACATCCGCTAAATCATTTTCGTGCACCAACTGGTCCACATGACCCAATACATGAGCACGGTCTTTTGCATGGATCATACAGAACAGATTATAGGGCCAATCAGGTAAACGTTTATTACGTTCATAACACAAAGTGACAAAATCATATTGGCTAAAAGCCTGACCGATTTCATCAATACGTTCAATGGGAATTTCCCAAACGCACATTCCGTTGCAGCGATAGCCCAATTCGTGATGGCGTACAATCACACCAAACCGTTTAAGTGTTCCATTATCCAACAAATCATTCAGGCGTTCGAGTACAATCTCTTCCGCCATACCCAGTTGGTCGGCAATGACCTTGTAAGGTTCTGCGACCAAGGGAAGTCCGCCCTGTAAAGCTTCCAAAATCAGGTAATCTTGTTCTAGGAGTGCCATTTTAGATCGAACCCCAAATCAAGGTGAAAATCTTTCAACATACGCAAGACCAGAACCTGCAAGCCCGTTTCCTCTTCAATCTCCGCAACCGCGCAATCCAGCGCCGCCTTGGAGGACGTATTCAGAACAAACCACATATTATAGTCATGTTCACGCAAATAGTTATGGTTTACATCATCGCGGGCATTGATATAGGCCGCAACCTGTTCAATTTTATCTTCATCCACCTGCAACGCCGCCAAGGTACTGGCCCCGATACTGCCGGGTTTTACAATCCCGCCAATCCGCGACACATGCCCGCTTTCTTTTAAACGAGACAAACGATCAATGACCTCGTTTTCATCAATTCCCAGTCGGTTCGCCACCTCAAGATAAGGGCGCGAACACAAAGGAAACCCACGCTGAAAATCATTAAGCAGATGTTTGTCGATTTCATCCATCATCTTACAGGCCGATCTTGTGCGCACGATCCGTAAAGAAAATGCCGCTAGGTTTGGTTGCTTCGATGGAACCCGTTTTTTCAAAAATATCGGTGCGATAGATATCAACGCGGTTTTCATCGCGAACAGACATCCAGACCTTTTCGCCGCGTGGTGTAAATTCCATATGCAGCACGCCTTTGCCGGGCTTCATCGTCTTGATAATTTTAAGTTGCTGCACATCAATAACCTGAATGGTATCGTTTTTGGGAACAGAGAAGTTCACCCAGATATACTTTCCACCAGGTTGCGCCATTGCAAAGATCGGCTGACCATGAACCGGAATGCGTCCAACTTCTTGCCATGTGTTTTTATCCAACACCAGCAATTCATGACGCCCAACCGCAGGCAAGAACATTAAATCACCGGCAACCGCCCATCCTTCCAGATGCGGCATTTTATAAACAGGCAGTTTTTGTTCGCCTTTACCATAATGGTCTAAAATGCGGGTAACCCCTTTATCTTCATTCCACAAGTCCAGCTTTGCCAGACCGTCTTCGCCAAACAGGCCCGCAACGTAATAACGACCATCAGGGCTGATTAAGGCATCATATGGGTTGGTACCGATATCCTTAAATTTCGTAATTGCCGGTGTCAGGCCTTTTGAAAAATCCAGTTTCCAAATCTCACCATCATCCCACAGGCTGACCATAAAGATATTTCCCGGCGCATCGGTCAACCCAACAGTTTTAGAACCATTATTTGCCGGAATATCGGCGACCATTTCCAAAGTGTTTGCATCAAATACACGCACACCGCCCGGTTCGTAGTTGGAAACCGCAACCAGTTTGCCATCTTGGGAAATCGCACCGCCAATGGAATTGCCGCCTTGAATAACCCGTTTGACCAATTCACCTTTCAGGATATCCACTTTACTGAGGCCACCATCACGCCCAAACACATAAGCATAACGCGCATCACGGGAATAAACCGCCGAAGCATGGGATAAATCACCCAGTCCATTCACCCGCGAAATTGTCTCGTCCTTGGTGTTGTCAACAACCAGAACCGAGCCTGTCGCCCGTTCAATCACGATCCCCATATCGCCGGTGCCACGGACCAAGCCATCGCTGGCACACGCCGACAAGAATAGAGCACTACCGAGCAAACCGGCTGTTGAGATTTTTTTCAGGTGTTTGAAGAGTTTCATTGTTTTTTCAATCCGTCGCGCAATTGCTTGATAAGGAAATAGGCTTCTTCTTCTGCGATAATTTCTTTCCACGGCGGCATCGCCGTCTCAGGAATTCCGTTCAATATAATATCGGCTAAGGTTTCATCTTCCATTGCTTCCAAACGTTCCGGCAATAAGGGAGACCCTAAACCACCTGTGCGTTTCAAGCCATGACAAGACCCACAGTCCTGCTCCAGAAAATTGAGCAATTCCGCCTTTCTGTCTTGTGCGATCTCGGCCTGTGCCGTCCCGCAGAAGATCAGAACGCCACACAATGCTTTAACGCATTGCGCAAAGGGTCTCTTCAGATGTAACATCACATAAATCCAAGCCATTGTCTTGCCAGTTCAGGGTTTGCGCCAAGGCCACGACCTTCCCGATAATAAACAAAGTCGGTGGGCAGAATTCAGCCGCCATCACTTCGTCATAAACCTTATCCAGTGTCGAAATAATTTGGCGTTGATCTTCTGACAATCCTTTTTCAATTGCTGCAACAGGTGTGCTCGCGGGCAAACCATGCGCAATCAGTTTTTCAGAAATCAAACCGATGCTGGATACCCCCATATAGACCACAAGCGTCGTTTGGTCGCACGCAAGACTCGCCCAGTTTAAGGCCAGATCCCCGTCATTGCGACGATGCCCCGTCACATAACGTACCCCGGTGGAATATCCCCGATGGGTCAGCGGAATGCCGTTAATACTGCTGCATCCTTGTGCCGCTGTGATACCAGGGACAACTTCAAACGGAATGCCGTGTTTCAAGAGATGCTCGGCTTCTTCACTACCACGCCCAAAAATATAAGGATCCCCCCCTTTAAGGCGGACCACCTTGCGGCCTTGCTTCCCTAGGCGTACCAAAATATCATTGATTTCGTCCTGAGAATGATGATGATTACCCGGCTGCTTGCCCACATAAACCCGTGTGGTATTAGACGGGATCATATCCAGAATTTGGTCGGAAACCAGACGGTCGATAACAACCACCTCGGCCTCGGATATCAAACGATGTGCCTTTACAGTCAACAGATCGGGATCCCCCGGTCCGGACCCCACCAGAAACACATTTACATCAGCGTAGGTCGTCACTTTTGCCACTCCTGATAAACACGCAAAGTCAGGAAAAATTCCAGTCTTGCACCCGCCCCCCAAAGGCTTCGTTCATGGTCTGAATTCCTATCATATTCAGCGTTGAAAAGTGTTTGATGTTGATCAAAGCAAAGGCAAAATAATTTGAAAATACGATATATCCATCTGATTAAATTGATAAATTTAAATAACAATATAAAAATTATGGAAAAATGATTACATGAAGATAAAACTTAACCAAGCTCAAATCTTTTCAAAAAAAGACGAGCGATAATCTGATTCCTAAAATATAACGCAGAAGGGATGAGAGCATGACAAAATCGGGTTTGCATGTCGTTGTCGTCGGGCACGGATCAACCAGACGTCCTCATGCCGCAAATTCCACCCATGACCTTTCGCGTTTTTTATTCCATAGCAATCATTTCAATGCGGTTCACTGTGGCTTTATGAAACAGGAGCTGAAAGTGCGCGCCTTGTTGCAATGCCTGCCCGATGGGATTGATCTTGAAGTTCTGCCGCATTTCGCCGCAGCCGGGGCCTTTGTAAACGACCACCTTCAATCTTGCCTGGAGGTGGAACGCAAACGTTTTCGCAGCGCACGCATTCATCGCCCGCTTGGGCTTCACCCCGGCATTTCACGCCAAATTGCCATGAAAGCCAAACAGCATCATGCCGATGACGTGATTATCGTCGCCCATGGATCCAGCGTCAGTACCGGTCCGGCCTTGACGGCACAAAATTTATGTCGTGACTTATGCGACCAAGGCATTTCCACCCATGTCTTGTTTCTATCCAACAAGCCGCAATTAAATGATTGGCGCGATTTACAGCTTGGGCGCAATGTCTTGGTCTGTCCGATTCTTGCCGGACGCGGCACCCACCTGTGCGAGGATGTGCCCAATGCCTTTTCACTGGATGATATTCCACGTGCCGGGTTGCCCTATATCGTCGCCGGTCATTGTATCACGTTTGATTATCCCCTGATGGATGCTCGTCTCTTGGCTGATCTGGCCTTGGAAGACCTCCGCCAGGCCACCCCTGTACAACAAGCTGCCGATGCAGTCCGATTGCTATCCTAATCTTTCTTTTTCAATCGACCGTAACAGTTCCACGCATTCCTTCACGTTCCCAATGAGGACCGCACAGATAGGGGTATTCGCCTTTTTCAGTGAAAGGGAATTCCCAAAATTCAATGGGGAAGAAACGTTCACTTTCTTCTTTGCCCGCTTCCTTTAACCAGACACTATGACTGGTCCGTTTATCCACATTGACAAAACGCACGGTGGTTCCAGCTTTTACAGTCAGCTGCTTTGGGCAAAAGTTATAATTATAAAGCTTTACAACACGCATGCCCTCATCGGACGGAAGCTCGCCTTTAATTTCCTGATAACGGGCTTCCGCTTCTTCACAAACATCATCGGCATGTGCAGAACCGATCATCATCACCCCTGCAAGCAACACAAATGCAACCGTTTTTGATAACATCATTTCTCTTCCTTTTTTCGTTAGCAAAAAACAAAAAACCCGACTGAGAGTATGAAGTCTCAGTCGGGTCTATGCAAGATCAGCTTTTAAGTAAACTTATTGCTGCATCACTTTGATTTGTGTATCTGGGCTGTCCAACTGCATCTTATATTCCAAAGAAACATGGTGGAAACGGGCATTGGTGTGGTCATCGTGAATAGCGAAACCAACCATATACTCTTTACCCGGTTCGAACGAGATATCGCCAACTTCGTTGGAGATCAACGGACGTTGCATTGTCACAGTCCAGACACCGTCTTTCAGTTCAGCCTGACCTGTCACATCGATGCCTTTACCCATCACACGCTGCTCAAGAACATAACCGTTTTCAAACTGGCCGCCGTTTCCACTTTTGAAACGGAGCAAATCAAGGAATGTTCCATCTTTCAACAGCGCATCAATTTCGTCTTGAGATTTCAGCTTGTCCCACGCACCGCGCGGTTTACCGCCACGTCCTTTGTATTCGAACTCAGTACGTGTTTCGTTCAGATACTTGGTAATGCCTGTGGAAACATCAAGACGGCTCGCCGCCTCACCTTCCGGTTTTTCCGGTGCATCCGGCATGTAACGGCTGTCATTATGACAGGTCGCCCAACATCCTGCTTGCGCACCAAAGAACTCTTCCTTCATCGGGGAGATCATCATGGCAAGCTTGATCTGATTGTCCTTATCCATTTTGCCGCCTTCGACAAATGGTGCCGCATTGTTTTCACCTGTATCTTTCCAGGAAACTTGGAAGTAAACGTTCTGTGCGTCATGCGCAGCTTTGACTTCAGCTTGAATAGAACCGGCTTTCCCAGGGATCGGTGTCGGTTCAGCTTTTTCACCACCAACGATCTTTTTACCCATGTCCGGCTGTTCTTTACCGTGACATTCTGAGCAACGATCACCAGTTTTAGAGACCGCACGAGCCCCCCCGTGATCTTTTCCTTGGAAGACCCATTCCATCGAGGCTTGGCCCGGATAGAACAGCGGTACTTTTAGACCTTCAACACCGGCCCAATTAATTGAACCACCAGCTGCACCACCCGCAGCAGCCGGAGCTGCTGCAGAAGAAGCTGCATTGCCTGCACCACCAGCCGGAGCCGCAATGGTAATGGCATTGATCTGTGCATCCGGGTTGTTCAGGCCGAGATACCAATCGATAGAGACATGGTGGAAACGAGCGTCTGTAAAGTCATCATGGATAGCAAAACCAACTTTATAAAGTTTTTCTGCTTCGAATGAAACATCACCCGCTTTATCGGAGCTCAATTTACGTGTCATGTAGAGAACGTTTTTACCGTCCACTTCTTCATGCACAAACTCAACACCTTGACCACCCGTCATAACACGTTGTTCTAAAACATGACCGTCTTCAGACGTTTTGGTTCCACTGTTATAGCGCAACAAGTCAAGGAACAGCCCGTCTTTCAACAAAGCGTCAATCTCTTCCTGAGATTTCAGTTTGTCCCAAGCACCACGTTTTTTGCCGCCGCGCCCTTTATATTCAAACTCGGTACGGGTTTCGTTCAGATACTTGGTAATGCCTGTGGAGACATCCAGACGGCTCGCCGCCTCACCTTCCAGCTTCTCCGGTGCATCCGGCATATAGCGGCTGTCATGGTGACAAGTTGCCCAGCAACCGGCCTGTTCCCCAATTTCGGACTTACCGGAATTGATCATCATCGCCAATTTGAACTGATTTTCCGTATCCATTTTGCCACCGTCAACAAACGGTACCGGTGTATGCGGGTTAGAAGCCCATTCATAACGCATATAAAGGTTATTGCCATCGTTTGCCGCTTTGACGTTCATTTTGATCGCCGCTGCTTTACCCGGAATCGGTGAGGCTTCGGCCTTTTCACCGCCGACAATTTTAGCACCCATTGCGGGGACTTCTTTAATATGACATTCCGCACAACGATCGCCGGTCTTACTTACAGCACGCGCGCCGCCATGGTCTTTCCCACGGAAAATCCATTCCAGCGAAGTCTGCCCCGGATACATTAAATCAACATCCGCACCCGGAATGGCATCCCATGCAACAGCTTGTGCACTTCCGCCACCGGCAGAAGCACCCGCTTTTGCCGCTGCTTCACGCGCTGCTGCTGCCTTCGCTGCCGCTTCTTCAGCTGCTTTTTGCTTGGCTTCCTCTTCAGCTTTTGCTTTTGCTGCTTTTTCCGCCGCAATCCGTTTCACTTCTTCGCGTGGATCAAGGACGTCCAAACGGGCCGGGTTCGGCTTGCCGTCATAAAACGTTTCTTCATCTTCAATCAAATGATGAACTTTACGGTGAGCAATCCCTTTGTGACAGTCAATACACGTCATGCCATCTTGTTTGGCATTTTGGTGCTGTTTCCATGCACGCGGTTTTTGTTTTTCGTCCGTCATCGCATCCCATGAGTGACAGTTACGGCACTCACGCGAGTCAGTTTCTTTCATCGCCTTCCAAACATTTTTAGCCAACGTCAGACGTTTAGCTTCAAATTTATCCAGCGTATTAATTTCACCGGTTAACCAGTACAGAACCTCTTTAGAGGCTTGGATTTTACGTACAATTTTGTAAATCCAAGGACGGGGGACGTGACAATCCGGGCAGGTTGCCTGCACGCCAGTCCGGTTCTTATAGTGAATAGTTTGTTGGTATTCTGGATAAACTGCCTGATCCATTTCATGGCAGGTTATACAGAATTCCATTTTGTTGGTTGCTTCCATTGCCGTGTTGAAAGCACCCCAAAATACAATACCGCCGATAAAGATAACAGCCGCACCAATAAGGCTGGCACCTAGAATCTTCATTTTAAACAGGCGTGAAAGAAAGCTACCCTCGGCCATCGATCAATCCTCAAAGTAGGGGGTGAACGGGAAAAAATAATTCCCGTGTAAATGCTAGAACTATAATATAATGAATTCGTTTGAAAAAGGCGGGCACAGATAATGATATGTGCCCGCCCCAATCAGTTCACGTTGTGCCTGAAAATCAGGTTACGTGGTGTACACGGTTGTGAACGTTGAATTTACCAGTCGGAGTTTCCAGACCTTTGATACGTGCTTTCTCTTCGAGAGTTTTTGTATCGTAAACAACGATTTCACCGTTCAACCAATCAGCTTTACCGCCACGAGCCCATACGGAAACCCACAGCTCAGAACCGTCAGCGTTAAATTCACCATGCAGTGCGAGAGATTTTTCACGCTCAGTTACACGGATTGTTTTAACGATCTTACGAGTCTTTTTGTCCATGATTTGGATAGACTGCTGAATTTCCGGATCCGGGTGTTTCGGCTGATCCATGAACACATACTGAGTATTCGGATGTGTACGGATGAACAGGCCAGCACCGTCAGTTTCGGTTTTGTAGCAAGTTTTCCAAGCTTGGTCAGGGTGACCTTCCGGATCGTTACCCCAAACTGTGATCATACCTTCACCGATGTGACCAGTTGCACCAACCGGACCACATTTTTCGTCAGTCCAGTTTGCGCCCGGACCCGGGTGCGGCATTTTACCAGTTTCAAGAGAGCCTACGAATTTACGAGTAGTCGTATCGAAGAACTCCATACGGTTAGACGCGTTCGCAGCGATTTGGAAGTATTTCTGAGACGGGTCAAAGAAGCCGTCGTGCAGGAACTTGTGAGAGTCCATTTGGTCAATACGCAGGTTTTCCAGATCGGAATAATCTACTTGCCAAACTTGACCCAGCTCTTTAACCGCAACAACCCAAGACGGAGATTTCGGAGTGTTGTAAATCGCAGCAACACGTGCTTCGTTAACAAAGGCACCGTCAACGTTCACACCACGTGTGGAAACAACTTTCAACGGTTCCATAGTTACAGCGTCAGAGATTACGAAATGCGGCGGCCAGTAACCACCAGCGATAACGTATTTGTCTTTCCATTCGCCGTAATGAGAAACAGCGATGTCACGCGCGTCATATGCGATTTGAGATTCAGCAACAACTTGCGGCGGATCCATCCAAAGGTCGATTTTGTTTTGCTTGCCATCACGACCGATGGTGTACCAGAAACGACCGTCAGAAGTTTCTTTGGTCACGTGTACCGCATAACCAGTGTCAACTTTGGACAGAACTTCTTTGGTGTCGCCGTCGATGATAGCCATTTTACCAGCATCACGAAGAATAACGACGAAGAAGTTTTCCCAGTTACGACCGTGCATCGGCTTTTTAACGTAATCTTCGGGCTTCACGTAAATTTTTACGCTTTTCTTCATATCTTCCAAAGACATTTCAGACGGTTTCGGTGGTTCCATCTGAATGAAAGTAGCGAGTTTGGAAATCTGCTCTTTAGAGAAGATATCATCAAAGTTGTTCATACCGCCTTCGGTACCCAGTGTGATGATCTTTTCCAGACGCTTCTGGCCAAGCTTTTGAGTCGCTTTCGGCTCAAGACTTTTACCCGTCGCACCTTTACGCTCAGCACCATGACAGCCTGCGCAGCGTTGGAAGTAAAGAAGCTTGGCTTCTTCAAAATCAGCTTCAGACAGTGTAGGTTCTGCGGCACTTACGGCGGAACCCATGCCGAACATAAAGCCGGCAGCGAGTCCCAACACTGAAGTACCAAATGCAAACTTACGCATTTCATTGCCCCCAATATAGGTTAAAAAAAAGTCCAGTCGGCTCAGGTCATCTCGTCTGTTTGCGCCCAAGCAAGCTGGTCCTGTTAATTCAAACAGTACCTCATGCTTACATAGACCAAATACTGATTCCTTTACGTTGATCAAATGTGGCGAAAAAATGATCCCAAAATGTCTCCTCAGATATAAAAAGACTAAAAACCACTTTTCACGAATGTTATTTAAAAATAAAAAACATTTTCAAAGCAACATAACCATTTGAAATAAAATACATTTTCATCACATTAGAGAAATATTAACTCAACAAGAAATGGAAAAATCACCCATATTTTTATATGGGATAGCCACCTTTACCTGTCAAAATTTTATTAAAAAGCGCCTTGATCCGAACAAATTTTTATAAATTTTTCAAAAAATAGAAAGGAAGAGACTGACTGACAGGCTTTCTCTGCGAATCTCTTGGTCAAATTACTCTTCGAGTGGTATCCTTTTGTCATCAACCATGAAGCGAGCCATTGAATGCAAAGAACAATATTGATCCTTGCCTTACTTTTTTCAGTCGCCCTTTCATGGAGCGCCGACGGCTTGTCCGAAGAATCAAAACAGCCAAGTACAAAAAGTGAATTTCGCGTCGTCTACGCCAACAATTGGAATCCTATCTCCTATATCGAAAACGGACAAACCAAAGGGATCTTGCCCAACCAAGTAGAACACCTGCTGGGACAGGTTATGGGCCTGACCGTTAAACATATTGCCGTTCCTTGGGGCCGTGCACAAAAAATGATCCGCGAAGGGGCGGCCGATGCTTTTATCACAACAGCAACACCAGAACGTCTCACATACAGCACGCCAACAAAAGACAGCCTTTTTTATGTTCCTTTTGTTTTGGCAACCCTGAAAGAAAGCACCGCAGATCAGCGCCTTAAATCCCCTGATAACTTAATGCCTGTGATAGGTTCAACTTTCTGCGATGTATTAGGTAACGGTTGGGCAAAACAATTTTATCAAAACAAACCTGTAAAAGTACACTACGCACCAACGATCGAAGAATGTCTGAAAATGTTGCAGGTTGGCCGGGTCAGCGGCATCATCCATGCTCAAGCTGTTATAAAATATTATGCCGATACGATGGGGATGAGCAAAAACATCCATATCTTCCCAACGCCCGCACAATCCAGCCCTTCTTTTCCTATTTTGATATCAAATAAGTCTGTCTGGAAAGACCGTTTCCTCAAAGATTTCAACAGCCGGTTTTCTCAAATTCTCGATATCCAAATGATCATAAATGAAGAATAACGATCTTATTTCATCACAAAGTCGCAAGTACATCTGGCAGTTCAGAAAAACAATCAATAACGACATTGGCACCCAGTTCTTCAACCCTGACCTTTCGGTACCCGTAAGAAACCGCCACATTAGGCATAGACGCCTGTTTCGCCGCCTCAATATCATTTGTGCTATCGCCGACCATAACAACATCACTTGCGGATAACTGCATTCTCTCCAGTACATAAAAAATCATTTGGGGGTGCGGTTTTTTATGTTCCAACTCGTCCCCGCCAACGACAACTTCAAAGAAACCTTCCAGGTTCAGATCTTTTAACAGGTTTAAAGTCGGGCCGCTTGGCTTGTTGGTGCACAATGCCAAGCGTATCCCCTGGTTTTGCAGTTGGTGCAAAGTGGAAACAACCCCATCATATATACGGGTCTCATCCGCTTCGTGGCCTTCATAGAATTCGAGGAACTCTGTCGTTAGATTTTCAATTTGCGCATTATTAAAGACTTTCCCAGTGGCACGAAACGCACGTTCCATCAATTTTGCGGCCCCATTGCCAACAAACGTCATGGTTTCTTCCAGCGTAATAGAACGACATCCATATTGTGCGAGCACTTTATTACAAGCCGTGCGTAAATCCGGTGCACTGTCAATCAATGTGCCATCCAAATCAAAAATAACTGCTTTTAAAGGCATTTGTAGCATTCCGTAACAATCTTTGAGTTTGCTCTTGCCCCTTTTTAGGCTTAAAAAGGCATTGAACCAAGTGCTTTCAACATCGAACGACTCCAAAATATTATGTCAAAATCTGCTGCCATCGTTCTCGCTGCCGGCCTCGGCACCCGTATGAAGTCCTCAAAACCCAAAGTCATGCACCCTTTGGCGGGACGCCCCATGGTCAATCATGTCATTGCCAATCTGAAACGTGCCAGCGTAGAAGAGGTCATCTGCATTGTTGGCCCTGATATGCCAGAACTTGAAAAAACAGTGGCGCCACATAAGACAGCCATACAAAAAGATCGCCTTGGAACCGGGCATGCCGTCCTTGCCGCTAAAAATACCATGTGCGGCGATGAAGAAAACATTTTGATCGCCTTCGGGGATACGCCCTTAATTACCGATCAAACTTTTCATGCGATGCTGGAGGCACGAAAACGTGCCGATGTGGTCGTTCTTGGTTTTCGCCCTCAAAATCCCGGGGCTTATGGTCGGCTTATCGTCGATGCGCAGGGCGAATTGCAAGCCATTGTCGAATTTAAAGATGCCAATACAGAACAACGTGCCATCACCCTATGCAATTCAGGCGTTATGTGTGTGAATGGTAAAAAGTTATTCCCTTTATTGGAACGCATCACGAATGATAATGCCGCTGGCGAATATTACCTGACCGATATTGTTGCCTTAGCCCGCGAAGACGGCTTGCCTTGCGGTGTGGTCGAAGGCGAAGAGGACGAGCTTCTGGGGGTAAACTCCCGTGTCGAGCTTGCCCGGGCCGAAGCCATTACCCAAGATCGCCTACGTCATCAAGCAATGGTCAATGGGGCAACCTTGTTAGATCCGGCTTCCACATATTTCAGCTTCGACACCTGTTTGGGGCGCGATGTTGTCGTGGAACCCAACGTCTTTTTCGGTCCCGGCGTAAACGTCGGCGACAATGTCACCATCAAGGCCTTTTCTCATCTTGAAGATACCCAGGTTGGTAACGGCGTTGTCATGGGGCCATACGCACGATTGCGACCAGGAACAGACCTGCATGATGATGTCAAAGTCGGTAATTTTGTTGAAATTAAAAAAGCTGTTATCGAAAAAGGCGCCAAGGTCAATCATCTGAGCTACATCGGTGATGCCCGCGTCGGTGCCCAAGCCAATATCGGGGCGGGTACAATCACCTGTAACTATGATGGTTTTTTCAAATATCATACAGACATTGGTGCAGGTGCCTTTATCGGATCCAACACCGCCTTGGTTGCCCCTGTCAAAATTGGTGACAATGCCAATGTGGGTGCAGGCAGCACAATCAGTAAAGATGTCGAGGCAGGTGACCTTGCGCTCACACGTGCCCCGCAGAAAAACTTTGTTGGCTGGTCCGATAAGTTTCGCGCCAAACAAGCCCTTCGCAAAAACAGCAAATAAATATTGTAGAGTATCTCAGTCATGTGTGGAATTGTCGGATTTATCGGAAAAAAAGAAGCTTCCTCCCTTTTGGTTGAAGGGTTAAAACGGCTGGAATACCGTGGATATGATTCCGCCGGGATTGCAACCCTCAGCGAAGGCAAGATCGAACGCCGTCGTGCGGAAGGTAAAATTTACAATCTCCAGCAAGTGCTGAGTGACACCCCTGCCTCCGGCAAAGTCGGCATTGGTCATACGCGTTGGGCAACCCATGGCATCCCCAACGAAACCAATGCCCACCCACATGCCACCGAAAAAGTGGCTGTCGTCCATAACGGTATCATTGAGAATTTTCAGGAAATTCGCGCTGAACTGGTCAAAAATGGCTATCACCCCTTGTCAGAAACCGATAGCGAAGTTGTCCCCCTATTGATCACTTATTATCTGGATCAAGGGGACAGCCCGCGCGATGCTGTCAGCAAAACCCTGAAACGTCTTGAGGGGGCTTTTGCCCTGGGTATTATTTTTTCCGGTGAAGAAGACCTTCTCATCGGTGCACGGCGCGGCAGCCCCTTGGCCGTTGGCTTTGGCGATGGCGAGATGTACCTTGGATCAGACGCGATGGCGCTGGCCCATCTCACCAAACAAATCGCGTACCTTGATGAAGGGGATTGGGTGATTTTAGGGCGCGATCAAGTCACTTTTCTTGATGAAAACGATCAGGAAGTCCAACGTGACATCAAAGAAAGCGCCATGTCCAGTGCCTTGATCGGTAAAGGGGATCATCGCCACTATATGCTGAAGGAAATTTACGAACAACCGCAAGTCATTGGCGACACTCTCTCGACCTTTTTCAATCCAACGGCACAGACCATTTCCATGCCGGATTTCCCCTTTGATCTAGAAGACATTCCCCGCATCACGATTGTGGCCTGCGGCACATCTTTTTACGCCGGGCTGGTCGCAAAATACTGGATTGAACAATATGCCCGCATCGGGGTCGATATCGACGTTGCTTCGGAATTTCGTTATCGCGAGGCCCCCATGCAGGAAGGTGGCCTTGCCCTGTTTATTTCCCAATCCGGTGAAACCGCCGATACATTGGCCGCACTGCGTTATGCCAAATCACAAGGGCAATCCATTCTTTCCATTGTGAATGTACCTGAAAGCTCGATGGAACGCGAATCAGATGCGGTGCTTTTGACCCATGCGGGACCGGAAATCGGTGTGGCTTCGACTAAAGCTTTCACCACACAATTAACCGTTTTGGCTTGCTTTGCAATCTCTCTCGCAAAAGCCAAAGGAACCATCACTGTCGATTGCGAGTCACGCCTGTGCAGAGCGATTGCAGAAGTCCCCAGTCGGACTGCAGAAGTGCTTAATCATGATGAAGCTTTACGCAAAATTGCCCAAAACGTTGCGGAAGCGCGCGATGTTTTGTACCTCGGGCGGGGTTCCAGTTTCCCGATTGCGATGGAAGGCGCACTAAAGCTCAAAGAAATTTCGTATATTCATGCCGAAGGTTATGCCGCCGGGGAAATGAAGCACGGCCCGATTGCGTTAATTGATGAAAATGTGCCAATCATCGTCATTGCCCCTATGGACAGCAACTTTGAGAAAACAGCCTCAAACACACAAGAATCAGTGGCACGTGGCGGCAAGGTCATTTTAATGGCAAATAAAGAAGGGATCGAAAAAATGGCAGACCATTGCGTCGCCACCGTGACCATGCCCAATGTAGACCCGTTTGTTGCCCCGATCCTTTATTCCATCCCCGTTCAACTGCTGGCCTACCATGTTGCCGTTCATAAGGGCACGGATGTAGACCAACCCCGAAACCTCGCCAAATCTGTCACCGTGGAGTAGTTCCAACGGGGGCAGATAAGGACTTTTTAGGCCCACTACTGCCCATTTTTTCATCGCAGGCCAATGGTGCCATGAGTTCAATTGTCAGATCATGGCACTTCGCTTGAGCGTCATATCGGACGTCGATACGGCGGGTATACCGCTCCAACCATCGCTGTCTGTCGGTATCGCTGCCGCCGGTTTTGACCACCGTCAGCTTCATCAGTTCATTCAACCGTTGGTCGGTATTGTCCATCTCTGACAGTTGACGTGTTGACTGTGCAATATCATCCTGTGTTGAGTGTCGGGATATGGTCAGTTTGTTTATGAGTTTGTCATAAATTGACTGTTCAATCTTACCCAGCCGGTAATCTGCTTCCACATCACAAAATGCTGTTTCGATCCGTTCAAGCTCGTCACGCAATAAAGCGTTTTTCCGCTTTTCCAATCGCTTCCTATTTTTGATGGTGCCAGCATCAATCAACTTATCCTTCATCGCATTGTAGAGCTTCTCAGGGTGCGTCAGGGTATCATGGACCGCATCAAACACGATGGCATCAGTGCGTGGAATATTCAGTGATCTTTCCAAACCACAGCCATTACCACGAACCCACTTTTGATCGTCTTCCAACGGTCGCTTCACCCACTTCCGTTCCTTGGCTGGACAATAGTAAAGGGCTTCTCGTTTATGCGGATTTCGCTTTCCACCGATGATGGTGCCACAATGACCACACCACATCATGTTCCGCAGCATATAAAACTTCTGTGTTCTATTGTTCTGGCCCTTGCGTTCCAACACCGTCATTCGTTGCTGAACCACACGGTCCCAAAGACGCTGGCCCACAATTGCAGGACAGGAACACCACACCGTTTCATCCTGTTTCTTATCAGTGTAGCTGTAGTGTCCAAGGTAAAGCGTGTTGTGCAATATTTTCTGAATTGAACCAAGCGACCAACTATCAGATTGCCGCCGCGTCCTAATCTGATTGAGTTCCAGTTCATCTTTGATATTCATGGTTGATATGCCATCAGCAGACATCTCAAACATACACTGGACCCACACGCTCTCCATTGGATCAACGACCAGCTTACTGTCCTCAATACGATACCCGAACGGTGGAGGTCCGCCGTGCCAGAAGCCTTCTTTGACTTTACGAAGTTTACCGATCTGGCTTCTCTGGGACCGTAATGCGTTATCGTATTGACTAATTTCTGAGAGAATCCCAATGATAAGCTCGTCCATCGGTGATGCTAAATCGATTACACCTGATGGCGTATGTAACCTTACCTTTTTCTCTTTGAGCTTCCAGCGGATGCTGCCCCATGTGCGTTGATTTCGACTTAAGCGATCCGTATTGAATACAAATAGATCCGTGACCTGTTCATCTTCAATAGCCAGCATTAAATTCCGCAGAACTGGTCGGTTTTCGAGGTCTTCAAACTTGGAACTCTTGCCGCCTTCATTCCATATTTCGTAGTCGAACCCAAGCTCTGTTGCTTTGGCAATACCCATGTCCTTTTGGGTTTCTAATGAGGTTCCCTGTTCTTCCTGAATTGTGGTCGAAACGCGGGTATAGATATGTAGTTTTTTCACCATGGCAGGATTATACAACGCTCAGGCTTCCGGTGAAGCCATCGCGTAAACTGACCATATCCCGACACTCAACACAGGATGATATTGCACAGTCAACACGTCAACTGTCAGAGATGGACAATACCGACCAACGGTTGAATGAACTGATGAAGCTGACGGTGGTCAAAACCGGCGGCAGCGATACCGACAGACAGCGATGGTTGGAGCGGTATACCCGCCGTATCGACGTCCGATATGACGCTCAAGCGAAGTGCCATGATCTGACAATTGAACTCATGGCACCATTGGCCTGCGATGAAAAAATGGGCAGTAGTGGGCCTAAAAAGTCCTTATCTGCCCCCGTTGGAACTACTCCACGGTCCTTGATTAATAGAGATACTGGGCTGGTATATACCCCAGTTTGGGTCAAAATCATACTGTCGGTGCGATCACCGGCCTTTTGGGTATCGCAGTATTCGGACAACCAAATGAAGCTCTGGGAGTTGATTTCGGTTCACCGTAATAACGGCTGGACCTTTAAACGGATCGCCGATTGGCTCAACGACCGCGGCTATCAGACGCCACGCGGTAAAACCTTCACGGCTCGCCACACATTCTCCATCATAAAGAAGAAGCGAATTCGTGATGACCGCTTCAATCAGCCACCAGACATTCAGTTGGTAGACATCGGTTTTGTATATGACCCCGATAACAAGTAATTCTGCGTTTTGGACATCAAAATGACCTTCTGTGATAAGTAATAGATATAAAATGACAGTCGAATCTTGGCTGTCGTATAATTCATCATCTGACGAGTGAATCGTTGGGTCAGAGAGTTCTGGACTATCAAGGCCGAAGAATTACCGGGAAGACGGACCGGCGGCATCAGCATCTACTCTCGGTGCGACTGGAAGATCGTTGTATCGTATCCCGCAAACGACGGTTCGCTACCAAGCAACCTGTTCCGACGCTGATCTTAGATACAAAGGTTCCGAGCCAGCCTAAACAAACAGGATAAAGGACGCTGGCAATGTGTGTGAACACCACAACCAGCAGCCAGAGTGACATGCTGTAATTTTGTCACTTATGGTCCCGGTAGTGAGCGGTAATACGCTCGGAAAGCAGAGATGATGATGGGAAATTAGGCTACCCGCCCGTCGCCGTTATATACGGCTAGTCTCAAATTACAGGTCGATAGATACCTCAGAGAATGGATATTTAAGACGCTTCCCTTTTGATGACGTTGTTTTAGATGTCATCAAGGGGGGAAAGTGTCTCATCGTTCCTAGAGAATAGATCAAACTTCCCTAAAAGAATTTTCACCAAACAACCCAAAAAAATAAAACGTTGAGACCGTAATTCACGACGTGTGGAACACACGGAAGGGAATGAGGTTTCAACCGGACGACGTATGTCGGCCGCTTGATTACTTCATATAACATTCTGCTTTAATCAACGATACCGTTGACGGCATGACGTTGGCATTACTTCGCCATCTCCATTGCCATGGCACGTTTGACCTTTGATACCGATCCCGTGGATACATTGACCAATTTAGCAACACCACGGACACTGGCACCGGCCTTAAGGTGCTTCTTGATGCGATTGATTTTGTAATCACTGAGACCGGGGCGACCCAATTTTTGCCCCTGAGCCTTAGCTCTTTCCAGCCCAGCATGAATTCTTGATTTTAAGATACTGCGTTCGTATTCGGCGAAGATCGCAAGGAACTGGGTCATCATAATCGCCGTCTGGCTATGGGTGGTATCCAGACCTTGTTGATGCACATAAAGACCAATACCGCGTTCCTGCACGTAGCTCATAAAGGTGATAACCTCTTGCAAGCTTCGACCGAGCCGATCAATGCCCCACGTCATCACCATATCAACTTCACGCCGGGCCACCGCTTTATAGAGTGCATCATATCCCGGACGCTGATTGCGTCCCGTAGCACCACTGATGGCGTGATCTTCATAAACCTGCCGAATGGTCCACCCCATACGATCACACACCTGACGAAGTTCCAGTAGCTGGTTCTCATTGGTCTGGTGATCCGTTGATACGCGGCAGTAGACGGCGACGTTTTTACTGATGATGGTTCTCCTGAATGTTCATAAATCAAATGTTTGACGGACGCTGGAATCCGGGTCGGATGAAATGGCTGTTTTGAGCCAAAATGACGGTCATAGTGATCGTAGTGTTTTATGGACGGTGATCACGACGGTAATGTCGACGCTTTATTGACGGTCCCGGTCGCAACTATCGCGACTTCTTCCATCGGGTGCGTTCATACGCATCATAAACGGCAGTAATAACATCAGTGTCATTGTCATCAATGGCATTTAAAACCGCCGTTAATACCGTCTCAACATCGGATAACGACGGTCCTGCCACGATGCTCTTGTTACCCTTGATGGCTACCGTCTGTGATGAATATTTCAACGTGACGTAATACTGGCCTTCGTGCTGCCAACACCATGGTCGCAGCGGAACGTCGATGAAATGCTCTTGGGAGCAACTGACGCTGCACTGTGACTGGTCATCAGGATATGGTTATTGTCGGTATCGCCACCGCCACTGGCAATTTCTGCGACTTGGGCAAGGAATTGTAGCTGCCATTCAGGGTGAAAGAACGCATCTGGTTCGTCCAACAGTGTAATATGACCACCTTCGATATTCTTGAAGATTTCAGTCAGTGCGTAAATGTAGATAGATTGATACTGCCCATCACTGAAATCACGAAAGTCCGATGTGTGATCACCTTCGTAGGTATTCACTTAACCAATACCGGGATTCATCCCCAAGGTTTTTAAATTATCAAATGATCTGAATAAATCTAGCGGCGTTTGCCCTTCAAAAGCTTCACGGAACATCTTGATGTTGATCATCAGATGATCCAGCACTGCGGAAGCATGCCAGCAGCGGTCCGGGCAAACATCCGGACGGTTAAGTTATGGTCCCTGATTGTTGAGCGGCACAGACGATAACAATGCCCAATATTAATGCCATGGGCGTCCACTTGATTCACCTTTTATGAAATCAAAAGTGAATCGTCTACCCCAAATCTCAACTTTTCCCAAAATAGCAGGAATAGAAAATCGCAAACCAGTGAAATCTTATTTGATATCATATACGGCGTCATATATAATCATAACATGAGAGTGGTGATAGATACGAATGTGTGGGTGGCAGCGTTGCGATCACCGCATGGGGCTTCGTTCCTGATCTTGAAACAGCTAGCCCGATTTACCCCGGTAGTATCAGTGCTGCTGTTTCTGGAATATGAAGATGTTCTAAAACGCTCCGGCACGTTACAGGCGACCGGGCTGGGTGTTGAAGATATGGATGTTGTGCTGAACATGCTGGCCCGTGAAAGTGATCAGGTGATGATTAACTTTCTCTGGCGGCCGCAACTGAACGACCCAAAGGACGACATGGTTCTGGAAGTTGCCATGAACGGACAGGCTCACGCCATCATCACTCATAACACGCGGGATTTTAGAAACTGCCACATGCCGATCTGGACACCGAAAGAATTCGTGGAGAAACTGAAATGAGCCAATATTCACTTCGACTGCCCGACAGCCTGATGCAAGCGGCTAAAGATGCGGCTGCGACGGATCAATGCAGCCTGAACCAGTTCTTCCTGTCAGCCATCGCCGAAAAAGTCGGCACTATGAAAGCTATGAATGTGATCAACCAACGAGCCGCCATGGCCGACGATAGTGCCTTTAATACAGTCCTGAATAAAGTGCAAAAGCTGGATGGTAAACCTGTGGATGGCGATACTTAGGTGTCAAAGGCAGGACTTGATTTGACTTTTACACAGCTATTCAGATAGGCTCCGCTACGATAAGAACCCTGAAAACTATCTCGCTGCCGTAAAACTGGCATCAGTTCGCATTTGGATGAGAAGTTTATGAGTCTACGGCCTAAATGCTATAGGTGCGTATCCCCTTGCTATTGGAATACGCACTCTCCCCGACCCGAAAACCTGATCTCTATGTTTGAGCAGTTTTTAAGTGTCCCGGCATATAGCCAACAACAACTTGTTTAGTATCATCGTCCCAGAAAAAATAGAGCCTAAAGCCTAATCTCCCATCTCGGCTAGAACTGCCTTTGAGATGCCAAACTAATTCCTTACTCTCCCCTTGGAATGTAATGAAATACTCACCATCGAACTGCTTAGCTTTATTTTTTTGACCAAAACATTTTGTGTGTTCGAGTCCCCATTCAGAAATCGCAGCTTCAAACTTGTCAACATATTCACTACCTCCAATTTTCCGCATTGGGACATAGTGCTCTTTTAAAATAAGAAGCACTTTGTAAATCATTGCGACATCTTCAAAGTTTGATATTTTTGCAGACTTAATAGCTCTCTGGTGCACAACAACACTACCACTCAAGTGGTTTTGGCACCATGTTTCCAGATTATCTAATGTGTTCGGTATTTCAATTTCTATATCTGACCTTTTTTCAAGCAACTTTTCTTGATATTGTAAACGTGCTTGGACAGAAAAATAATCTGCCTTCAAATCTTGCAAATGAATGAGGGCATCGTCTCGCTCTTTTTCAGCAACGGAAAGTAATCCCAAAACATCATCAACTTCTTGCTTAGCCAGTTGAATTTCCTCCTCTGCCAATTCAAGTAAACTAGGTCCTGTTGACAAAGTATTTTACCCATACCCGAATTGATGTGACCTGCACGAAGCCAAGGAAACTGAGCATCGTCTTGTCATACCGAGTTGCAACCCGGCGAGCATTTTTGAGTTTGTTGAAGCAGCGTTCAACCTGATTTCTCAAGCCATATACGAAATCATCAACGGGAGTGATTTCCTTTCGGTTTTTCCGCATTGGGATCATGGCGTATCCACCGCGTTTCTCCATATCGTCCCGAATGGAGTTTGCATCGTAGCCTTTGTCTGCCAATAGAACCTTGGCATCTGGACCACCCCATTCCATCAATGGAGCATACCCTTTGTAATCTGATGTTTGGCCTTCGCTGATTTCCAGAGCTATTGGCAAGCCTTCGGCATTTGTTCGAAGGTGTATTTTGGACGTAAAGCCACCTTTTGAACGGCCGAGACCCTCTTTTTGAGTCCCCCTTTTGCCCCAGCAGCCTGATGATGGGCTCTGATGATTGTGCTATCTATCATTTGCACTGTATCTGGAACGGCTTTGGCATCGTTCAAGGCATCCAGTAGAACATCCCAAACGCCGAGCAATGTCCAGCGGCGGAATTGACGATAAACAGAGGACCATTTACCGAAGTAATTGGGGAGGTCACGCCAAGGTGCTCCTGTCCGGGCAATCCAAAAAATACCATCAAGAGTGAGGCGGTGATTTGAGGGAGGACGGCCAGATTTTGGCCCTTGGGCATGAAGGAATGGCTCGAAGAATAACCATTCATCGTCGCTCATCAAATTCCGCATAGACTTCTCCTCATAAAAAGAAGTCTTGAATCACATTCTAAGCAATTTGTGAACCCACTTTGTCAACAGGACCTAGGCATTAATAACGAATTTAGTAAAAACCTAATTGGTGTCCCCGAGAGGATTCGAACCTCCGACCCTCAGATTCATACCCGCTACGGCTTTCGCCGCCACCGCAAGCTTTCGCGGCTTTGTGGTCTGGACTTTCTCTTTGCCTTATCCCAAAGGACTTAGGCACCGCCCGTCAAGTCTCTGCACCTTCCCGAAAAGGATTTCGGGCTTGGCTCAGGATTACCAGTTTAAAGGCTTCCCTGAGTTTGAGCGGATTCATTAAGGCGTTTCCAACCTTAATGCCCAATTTCTCTTTTAGGAATCTGATGCTCTATCCTGCTGAGCTACGGGGACACTTATGGAAAAATAGCAAAAAACAATCCAAAAGCAAGTTACAAAAAAAACAGGCCATACATATAACTGTAAGCCTGCTGTAAGGTTGTCGGTGGGGGATTGGTGGCCTTGTTTTTAAATCAGTGCCGGGCAAAGGCGCTCATATTATCGTCTTCGTCAAAGAGAACAGTAACGTAACGGTCTTTCATGCCGCCTTGTTCCATACCCGGTGAACCCATCGGCATACCGGGGGCAGAGAGGCCTTTCGCCTTCGGGCGTTCTTTAAGCAGACGTTTTACATCATCTGCCGGGACATGACCTTCAACAACATACCCGTCAATCATAGCGGTGTGGCAGGATTCCAGTTGTTCAGGGACACCCATTTCTTTTTTGATGGTGTCCATATCTTCGCGTTTAATTTCCGTGACAGTAAAACCATTGTCGCGCATATGTTCACTCCAAGCCGTGCAACAGCCACAATAAGGGGACTTGTAAACGGTCACGTCTGTGGCGTGTGCGTGGGTGAACGCGGCGCTCATAAGAAAAACGCCAAGGATGGAAAAGAGTCTTAAGTACGTCATATGAATGTCCTTTCGTCGGATTGTCACAAGAAAACATCATAATTAAGACCGAATTGTGACTTTCGCGTTGCTGGAAGGTTGAAAAAATAGGTATAAATCGCCCCATGACAGAGATAACAACCCTACGCCCCGTTATTCTGGCCGGTGGATCGGGCACGCGCCTGCAACCGCTGTCCAGTGAAGTGCGACCAAAACAATTCCTGCCTTTGTTGGATGACGACAGCCCCTTTCAGGAGGCACTGGAACGCATTGATATAGCTGAGTGCTTACTCCCCTTGGTCATTGCAAATGTCCGCCTGAAAGATCTTGTTTTGGAACAGGCCGATGATATCGCCTTTGATCTGGAAGACCTGTTGTTGGAGGTCGAAGGCAAAAACACCTTGGCGGCCTGTCTAAGTGCCGCCCTTTGGGCACAGGCGCGCGGGGAAAATTATCCCTTATTGATTTGTCCCAGCGACCATTTTATCGGCGATGAAACCGCGTTCTCACGCGCTGTAATCGATGCGGCAAGTGCGGCGCAAAATGGCTGGATCGTCACGTTTGGGGCCGTTGCGGACCGACCCGTCACACATTATGGCTATATCGAAGTCGGCACACGCCTGCATGCCGGTTATAGCGGACATAAGGTCGAACGTTTTGTTGAAAAACCCGATGAAGAAACGGCCCGTAATTTGCTCGCACAAGGGCGTTTTGTTTGGAATGCCGGTATATTTTGTGTCACACCGGAAACATTGATCAAACTGGCCCAAACCCATTGCCCGGATGCGTTACAAGCCTGCGAAAGCGCAATGGCACAAAATCAGAACAGTGTTCTTGATTATGGTTCCTGTCCATCACAATCCCTTGATGTCGCCATTTTGGAAAAAACAGATCAGTGTGCGGTGGTATCCTTGCTGACGTCATGGTCTGATCTGGGCACATGGCCCGGGATTTGGAAAGCCCTGAAATTAATCGCCGATCAATCGCAATAGACTTTAAACGCCTGTGTGGCATTAACCAAAGCGTTGCGAATACCCGGTTCCAGCGCACTGTGCCCGGCATCGGGAACCATGATTAATTGTGAATTTGGCCAGCTGCGCGATAAATGTTCTGCCGTCACAGGCGGACAAACCACATCGTATCGCCCTTGCACGATGATGCAGGGTAAATGAAGAATACGGTGCAGCTTGCTTAAGAGATAATCTTTTTCCATGAAAAAATTATGTTGGAAATAATGTGCTTCCATCCGGGCAAGGCACAAGGTGCTGTGCGGGTCCGGTTGACCAGGGTTGTTAAACGGCATAAGCGTCGCACAGGCTTCTTCATAGGCTGACCAGGAAAAAGCCGCCGGTAAATGAATATCTGGATCAGGATGGTTTAATCGTCGCACGTAATTATTTAAAATATCAGTGCGTTCTTCTTTTGGTAAAAAATGGATAAAGGCGCGCGCTGCTTCGGGTTGGAAAGTCCCCATTTTATTCAGGAACCAGTCGCCTTCATAATCTTGGCCCATGAAAACACCGCGCAGGATGAAGCCTTTACACCGTGACGGATGGGCCACACCATAAGCCAGCGCCAAAGTGCTCCCCCATGATCCGCCAAAAACGAACCAGCTGTCAATTTTCAGCAAACGACGTAATTTTTCCAAATCGGCCACCAGATGATCAGTGGTGTTATTTTCAATCGAGGCCGCTGGGACAGAACGACCGCAACCGCGTTGATCCAGTAAAACGATACGATAATGATCAGGGTCGAAAAAACGCCGATGCACCGGCGCGCATCCTGCCCCCGGCCCACCATGTAAAAACAAGATCGGTTGTCCGTCGGGGTTCCCGCATTCTTCCCAGTAAATCGAATGACCATCGCCAACATCCAGCATACCGCTGTGATTGGGGGAAAGGGCGGGAAACAGATTTGATCCGTGATGATTAAAAGGCATTATTTTTCTATTACTTCCAATTGAGCCGGATGTTCGGGCGCTATCATAGGGCCGTTTTGTTGAAAAACCCAGCCTCGAATACGCACTTCACGCTCCTTTAATGTGGGGAGGTCAAACCCAAATGCACGAAATTTTTTTTGCGCCTTTTTAGAAAACTTGATGGTGAAATCAGTACGCCAGTTATTGCCGAAGTTCAAATAGGTTATCCCCTTGACCATCGCAACATCAATCACGCGCCCCTTAATAATGACAAATTTGTCCAGTGGAAGAGTTTCTGACAAGGCCGAATAGGCTTTCGGAGTTTCCAACAAATAAAGGTCACGGATAAAGGTGGTTTCACCGGGATAGGGAAAAGGCGTTGCTTTACCTTCGCGCACCAGTTCACCTTGAACCCAGCGTCCGTCTTTTAGATATATATGGGCAGGTTTTCGCCCATATCTGTCAGGCTTGTCCGATAACAGGCGCACAGAAACCCGATCCCCTGTTTTGACAAGGTCATTCAACCCTGTTGATTGCGGATCAAAAAGCAGGCCTGCCAGACGAACATCACCGGATTTTTCCAAGGTGACTTGAAAGGGTAACTGGATATCTTTAATTGTATCGGTTAGGGATTGGGCGAATGCCCCCTTGACCGAAAGGCCCGATAGCCCCACAAACAACAAAGTGGAAAAAAGGTAAAGATAGCTTGAAATGAACCGCTTCACACTGCTTGCCATAATGATTACGTTGGGACTGCTGCTGGCATTGGGCCAAATGAGCCGTCTGGGATTATTGAATTGAAACAACAAGAAGAACATGACATGAGCCGCGCTTACACACAATTGGAAAAGAAATTTAAACGTGCGGAGGTTCTGGGTGAAGCCTCGGCAATGTTGCATTGGGATTTGGCGGCCATGATGCCCAAAGGCGGTGCACAAGCCCGTGCCGAACAACTGGCTTTACTGGCAACCTTGAAACATTCCATGATGACGGAACCCGCCTTGGGTGATTTGCTAAACGAGGCCGAACATGATGGTGGGCTGGAGGATTGGCAAGCTGCAAACCTTTATGAAATGCGCCGCACTTATACCCATGCAACCGCCTTGGACGAAGATCTGGTCGAGGCCATATCGCGTGCGACTTCAACTTGTGAAGGCATTTGGCGCGAGGCACGCCCCGATGGTGATTTTACCCGTGTCGCCCCGGCTTTAAAAGAAGTCTTAAATCTGTCGCGTCAATCGGCACAGGCCAAAGCGCAAAAGCTGGATTGCGGTCTTTATGATGCCTTGCTTGATCAATATGAGCCGGGCGGAAAAGCCGCCGATATCGACCCAATTTTTGCCCGACTTGAAGAGTTCTTACCTGACTTTCTCCAATCCGTTCTGGAAAAACAAAAAGGCAAAACACCCATTCGCCCCAAAGGTCCTTTTGCAATCGAAAAACAAGAAGCACTGGGACGTAAATTTATGTCTGCCTTGGGCTTTGATTTTGATCATGGACGTCTAGATGTCAGCGCCCACCCATTTTGTGGCGGGGTGCCCGATGATATCCGCCTGACAACCCGTTATGATGAAAATGATTTTACCTCTGCCATGATGGGGGTTCTGCATGAAACCGGACACGCCCTTTATGAACGGGGGTTACCGAAGGAATGGCGCTATCATCCGGTTGGTGCCGCACGGGGCATGAGTATGCATGAAAGCCAGTCTTTGTTGGTGGAAATGCAGGTGTGTCGATCCGATGCGTTTTTACGTTATGCCGTGCCCCACATGAGTGCCGCGTTTCAGGGGAAGGGGGAAGAGTGGGGCCTTGAAAACTTCATTCGACTGTATCGCGAAGTCAAACCCGGTTTCATTCGCGTCGATGCTGACGAGGTAACTTATCCCGCCCATGTAATTTTACGTTACAAGCTGGAACGGGCTTTGATCGAAGGGGATATGGAAATTGAAGACATCCCGGCCGCATGGAACGATTTAATGGAAAAAATGCTCGGGATTCGGCCTGAAAATAACCGTGATGGATGTATGCAAGATATCCATTGGTTTGATGGCGCATGGGGGTATTTCCCGACTTATACACTGGGGGCGATGACAGCAGCACAAATTTTTGATGCAGCACAAAAAGCCTTGCCTTCTCTAGATGACGATATCGCAAGTGGTCGGTTTGATCGATTGATGAGTTGGTTGAGAACGAATATACATGGGCAAGGTTCCAAACTCTCTACATCAGAGATTTTAAAACATGCTACAGGCAAAACCCTTGATCCCAAGGTCTTCATTACTCATCTTAAAAAGAGATATATGGCTTGAGATTAAAAAAACGGACAGAGTGACCATGCATAAAAGAATCGTTGAAAAGAACTTAAAAACACTGGATGCGGAACGGGCCAACTACTTCAACGATGTGATTGGTTATCTCGAAGATATTGAAGAAACACAGCGCTTTCCCAATCTCGTTTATTTAACGTTGAAGGATATCCTTGATATTGCCCCAACCTATATCGAGAAAAAAGCCTTTGCCTTGTTGTTGCTGAAATTTGTAACTCATCATCGATTGGATTTACAAAAAATCATCTACGACAAAGAATATCTCTATGATGAAAATGTTTTGCGCAAAGTGACCGGAAAACTCATCGAAGCAATCGTTGACCAAACGATTCAGGGATATGAAGAAGGCCAGATTGATACGGGAGAAGCGGTGGTGCAAAAATACACCTATCCGTATCGTGCAATGGACCTTGTTGATATCGACGATGAAGAAGAACTGGAACGCGCAAAAGAAGAAGAACGCCGCCGTCAAGCCGCCTATACTGGCCCGGAAAGGCGCACTCGATAAAGCGATGTTGAACTCTTTGATTTTCTCTATACCAAAGGTTGGTATAAGAGGGATAGAAAAATAAGTTTACCTTGCTCTGCGTTCGGTTCTATATTGAGGACAAGTTATAGTATTTTCCAAGCCAAGAAAGCTTTTCATGGATATCATGGACACCTTACGATACGACCGCTGGATCGAAGACGCACTGAAAAGTGTAGTGCGCAAAGCCCTGACTTATTGTCAGGAAAACGGCCTGCCGGGCGAACATCATTTTTATATTACATTTGCCACCGATCATCCCGATGTGATCATGCCTGACAGCTTGCGTGATCAATATCCGGAAGAGATCACAATTGTGATTGAACACGAATATTGGGATCTGGAAGTGACGCAAGAGTATTTTGATGTGGTTTTGAGCTTCAGCGAAGTAAAAACACCCATCCACGTACCCTTTGAAGCCGTGACCGGATTTGCCGATCCAAGCGTGAAGTTTGGATTGCAGTTCAAGATGGAAATGCTTGATCCTGAAGATCTGGATGATGACGATGTGATGGATGATGATGACGAAGACATAATGCAATCGCAATCGGGTGAAGAGAAGACATCCGATACCTCTGAAGAGGGCAAAGACAATGTGATTGCACTGGATGCCTTTCGCAATAAGAAATAGTTTTTCTTCGGGCTGGATTCTTCCAGCCCCTTTTTTTTGTTTCACAGACCTATTGAATGAGAAGATAGAGATGAGCGATTCCGTTTATTACAACATGTTCCCTGTTGGTGAAGATACCACTCAATACCGCAAGCTAACCTCGGATTTTGTATCCACGATCGAGGTCGACGGCAAAGAGGTGTTGAAAGTTGACCCCGAAGCCATCCGTTTGCTGACGAAAGAAGCATTCAAGGAAATCTCTCATAAACTGCGCCCCGCCCATATGAAACAGGTTGCCAGCATTCTGGATGACCCGGAAGCATCTGATAATGACCGTTTTGTTGCCCTTGAAATGATCAAGAACGCAACCATTGCCGCCGATGGTATTCTACCGCTCTGTCAGGATACGGGAACCGCGATTGTCATGGGTAAACGCGGAAAATACTGCTGGGTTGATGGTCAGGACGAAGAAGCCATTTCCCAAGGGGTTGCACAGGCCTATACCGACCTGAACCTGCGTTATTCGCAAGTCTCACCTGTCGATATGTATGAAGAAGTCAACACAGGCAATAACCTGCCCGCACAGATTGACCTTTATGCAATCGAAGGCAATGCCTATAAATTTATGTTTATGGCAAAAGGCGGCGGGTCGGCAAACAAGACCTATCTGTATCAACAGACCAAAGCCTTGTTAAACCCCGCCTCCCTGAAAGCATTTTTGGATGAAAAAATCCGCACATTAGGGACAGCGGCCTGCCCGCCCTACCACCTTGCCATCACCATTGGCGGGACATCAGCAGAAACCAACCTGAAAACAACCAAGCTGGCATCTGCAAAATATCTGGATAACCTGCCGACAAGTGGCGGCGATAAAGGGCAAGCGTTCCGCGATGTGGAATTTGAACAGGAAGTCCTGAAAATGACACAGGACATGGGCATGGGGGCCCAGTTTGGCGGTAAATATTTCTGCCATGATGTTCGTGTCGTCCGCCTGCCGCGCCACGGCGCAAGCTGTCCGGTTTCAATCGGTGTCTCTTGTTCCGCAGACCGCCAGTTGTTTGCAAAAATCACCAAAGATGGTGTCTTCATTGAACAATTGTGTGACAACCCGGCGGATTATTTGCCTGTATCTGATGCTGAAAGCGCACAGGAAGTGTCCATCGATTTGAATCAGCCTATGGCAGATATCCTGAAAACCCTGTCTGAATATCCGGTGAAAACCCGTGTGAAAATGACAGGCACCATGATTGTGGCGCGCGATATCGCCCATGCCAAGCTGAAAGAACTGCTGGATGCAGGCAAGGAATTGCCGCAGTATTTTAAAGATCACCCAGTTTATTATGCCGGTCCGGCCAAAACACCAGAAGGGTATGCCTCCGGTTCCTTCGGCCCGACAACAGCCGGACGTATGGATGCTTATGTTGACCTGTTCCAAGCCAATGGCGGGTCCATGTTAATGGTCGCCAAAGGAAACCGTTCACAAGCGGTCACAGATGCCTGTAACAAGCATGGCGGCTTCTATCTGGGATCTATCGGTGGGGTTGCTGCAGAATTGACGCAAAAATCCATCAAGAAAATGGAATGTCTGGAATATCCTGAACTGGGTATGGAAGCCATTTGGAAAATCGAAGTAGAAGATTTCCCCGCGTTTATCATCGTGGATGACAAAGGCAACGATTTCTTCAAAGAATTCGTATAATTACAAAACAAAATGCCCCTGCGTAAAAACAGGGGCTTTTTTTCAAAGGCTCCCCGGCAAATGTGCTGCGGGAGCCTTTATGTTATCGGCGCATATTTTCAAGAATAAAGACACGAATTGCACTAGACAGATTACCTGTGCGTTCTTTGTCAATTTCGGTGATCAGCGCATTCATCGACATGTCGCGTTCGTCTGCGAGGTCTTTCAACGCATCCCAAAAGGCATTTTCCAACGAGACACTGGTGCCGTGTCCGGCGATGGTTACCGATCTTTTTCGTAAAGAGAGTTTTTCAGTCATAAGAGGCACTGTCATTCCGCGATGTTCCCAATAAATGTTAACCGCTTGTGCAGATTGCGTCATCATATTGTCGAAACTCCCCATGAGAAAATTTAATTATTTGGCTCTATCGGCTCTTTGTTTTTCTTATTTCTCTATTCTTATGCCTTTCCATTGCTTCGAACAAACGATAAGATTTCATTGATATGTTGAATTAAATTCATGTGAAACGATGCCCAGATCCCTTCCCCCTCTCCCTCAATTGCGTTCTTTCGAAGCCGCCGCCCGGCTTTTAAGCTTTAAACAGGCTGCGGAAGACCTGCATGTCACACCATCTGCGGTCTCTCATGCTGTACAAGCCTTGGAAGATTACCTTGGGGTGAAACTGTTTCATCGTATTGCAAAAGGAAAACGACATGACAAAGCCTTGCGATTAAGCGACGCGGGCAAGGCGCTTTTACCCAGCCTGACGCGATCTTTTGATGAAATTGAAAAGGCGGTTGTCTCAGTTATGGCACAGGGCGCTTCAGATATTTTAACGGTGGCAACCGCGCCGATCTTTGCAAAATCATGGTTAATGCCGCGCTTGCATCGTTTTGTCAGTGCCTACCCCGATGTCAACATCCGGGTGAACTCCACCTTAAACCCGACCGAGAGCCTATCCGGGCAATTTGATGTCGGATTGATGTACGGACGCGGCGTTTGGCCGGGATTGGTCTGTGAAATGCTTTTCCCCGAAACAATGGTGCCCGTCTGTTCTCCAGCCTTAATTCAACAAGCAGCTCCCCTCACCTGTCCGCAAAACCTTGTAGGGCATACATTAATCCATAGTGAAGCACGTCTGACGTCATGGTCCATGTGGTTGGAAAATGCTGGTGTGGAAGGCATTAACCCGGCAAAGGGATTGCATTTCAACCGTGCCACTCTTGCCATTGCAGCCGCCATTAACGGATTGGGGGTGGCTTTGGAAGGAAAAACCGCCGTGTTGGACGAATTACAAAGTGGGGAGCTGATTATCCCCTTCGAAGCCCCGGTCATGCCGGACCAACAAGACGGTTATTATCTCGCCTACCCCGAAGGGCGTGGCGATATTGAAAAAGTTATACTCTTTCGAAAATGGGTGCAGGAAGAAGCAGCTATGCAAAATTGACGGAGCTATGCCCCAAAACCGTCACTTTACGTGCATTGAAAAGTATGAATATATTTTAGAACGTATCAAATGAGGGGGCTCATGACTTTTTATAGAAAGCAAGATGGTGATCCATCTGCTGCACAGGCCTGTACATCAGCATCAACAGGCGTGCCGGACTATTTACGCGAAACTTATACTTGGGCATATTTGAATCCGAAAACGGTGCCGTGGCTCAGTTCTGCACCCGTGGTTGCCGCAATTTTATGGGGGAATGCGTCCCGTTTGATCCGCAGAACGGTAGTAGAGATTGAACCCGGCTCCCGCGTACTGCAAGCCGCCGCCGTTTATGGCCGTTTTTCAACCAAACTCGCCCATGCTGTCGGTGAAAACGGGCAACTCGATGTTATTGATATCGCGCCTATTCAAGTTGAAACAGCGCAAAAACGCGTTGAAGGTATGACTCAAGCCAAGGTCATGCATGGGGATGCGTCTATTGTACGTTCAACCCCATATGATACGGTGGTTTGCTTCTTCTTACTGCATGAAGTCCCGGAAGCCATGAAAAGTAAAATTGTTTCCGCTTTGCTGGCTTCAACAAAGCCCGGGGGCAAAGTCGTCTTTGTCGATTACCACAAACCGGCATCTTTTCATCCCTTAAAGCCCGTTATGAACAAGATTTTCGATTGGCTGGAACCTTTCGCAAAAGGCTTGTGGCATAAGGAAATTGAAGAGTACGCACCTAACGACAACGATGTCGTTTGGCGCAAAGAAACCCTGTTTGGTGGTATGTATCAAAAAGTAGTTGCCGAACGCCGCAAGCCTACTTGATCAAATGTTCCCATAACATCAGACCTGCGAAAAACAGCAAGAAAGCCCCGGTGCTGGCATTCACCGTTTTTTGAACCCGTGGACGCGACAACCATGCTTTAACAGCGTCTGCTGCCCAAGCCAGTGGGGCTTGCCATAAAACATTGATCAGGACCAAAACAAGGGCCAGAATGACCAACTGTAAGGTGATATTCCCTTTTTGCGGGTCAACAAAATTCGGCAATAAGGCCAAAAACAAAATAATGACTTTGGGGTTGAGCAAGTTACAAACCATGGCATCAATCATGGCCTTTTTCCACGTAATTTGTGGCCCTTGGCTGTCAAACTTCAGGGTCGTTCCCCGAAAGCCCTGAATGCCGATCCATGCCAGATAAGCCGCCCCAAACGTCGCCACCAATTTAAACAAAATGGGACTAGAGGCAATAATCACGGAAATACCGAAAATCGCCAGCAAGGTATGACCAACCAGCCCGATTTGTACCCCCAGAACCGTCGCAAACCCGACATTGCGCCCAGAATTCAACGCATAACGCAAGATCAGAACCGTGTCAGGACCGGGGGAAAGTACAATGGCCCCAGCCGTAAGCGCAAAGGCCAGCAAAGTTGCAGGATCAATCGGCATCACACATGTTCTTTCAACCAGTTTGCAATCGCATCAATGGCTTCCATCTGGTTTTCGCGCATGGTCCGCCCTGATAGGACACGGGGTTTGAGATCGTGATCCCCATCATCAGCCCAATGAAAATCAATCGTATCGGGCAAGCCATATTCGACCACCTCGTCCCACCAACCAAAACTGTCGCGTGCACCTTGGCAGATCAATGTTGGTGTTTTAAGCGTCATCAGATGATCAATGCGCAGATGCTCTTTTTCCGACTTGCCCAAAGGATGAAACGGATACCCGGTGACGCAGACACCCTTAACCGAGGTACCTTCGTCTTC
This sequence comes from Terasakiella sp. 4MB5A, assembly GCF_050058155.1. Taxonomy (GTDB): domain Bacteria; phylum Pseudomonadota; class Alphaproteobacteria; order Rhodospirillales; family Terasakiellaceae; genus Terasakiella; species Terasakiella halodenitrificans. The sequence continues at coordinate 3,408,198 of NZ_CP188815.1, forward strand.
CAACTCGGCCGCAACCATTGTCGCCATACGCCCCCCCAATGATTTCCCACCGATGAACAAATTATCGCTACCGCCAAGGTCCGTTATGACCTCCCGCCAAGCCTTCAACAATTTGGGTGTCCGGTCTGGCGGGCGTTTCTTACCGGTTTCCCGGCGTTTTTGCATATAGGGAAATTCAAAACGAACAACCCGTATATCGCGTTCGCCCAAACCTTCAGCAACCCGTTCCATGAATTTACTATCCATTTGTGCACCGGCGCCGTGGGCATAAACAAACGTAATATCGGCATTTTCGGGGCCGTTGAACAAATAGTTCATGGTATTTTCCTTTTGAATTGTGTAAGGCCTTCGCCTAGAGTTTAGACGACATTAAGCTAACGCAAATAAAAAAGGATGCAAGCCATGCTCAACGCGATTGATGCAATTCGTATTTTTTCCGGTGATTTTGAAGAAACACGGGACTTTTTTGTCAACGCACTGGGGTTCGTCATCGGATTTGAAGGCGAAGGGGTTGCCGTTTACGACTTGGCAGGTACCAAACTGATTCTGGAAGAATTGGACCTGAGCGAACCGGAAGCCGCTGGCATGGTCGGACGTTTTACCGGTATTTCCTTTGCTGTTGATGATATTGACACTGCCTATAAAGACCTGAAAGCCAAGGGTGTTCATTTTGAAGGAAAGCCGGAACGTGAAGAATGGGGCGGCGCGCTCGCGCATTTCCGTGACCCGGCCAACAATGTCTTTACCTTGGTTCAGTATCCCCAGCAAAACTAATCCTCACGTCCGAATGTGGCGAGAAAACCCGCAGGCCCGTCTATAGCCTAACCTGAGCGATTAATATTCAGGATGGAGATAAAGATGGGACATATGCGGGTTTTTGATTGGGGTCTCCTTCTGACCTTGTCTCTTTTGTGGGGCGGATCATTCTTTTTTACTGAAATCGCTTTACGCGAAGTCACACCGCTTGTCACCGTATGGGGACGTGTGGCTTTGGCTTGTCTGATACTCTGGGTTATTCTTCGACTACGCAGCATACAGATGAGCTGGGATCGACGACTTTGGGCCTCTTTTCTCGTTATGGGCTGTTTGAATAATGACATCCCTTTCAGTTTAATCGTCTGGGGACAGCAGGAAATCAGCGGATCCCTTGCCTCTATTTTCAATGCAACAACACCTTTTTTTACCGTGATTCTTGCACAATTTTTAACACAGGATGAACGTTTGACCCTGCTCAAAGCCATTGGACTTCTGGTCGGGTTTTCCGGTGTCGTGCTTATGGTCGGGATGGAAGCTTTTCAAGGTCTAGCCTCTGCGTTCTGGTCTCAAGCAGCTATTTTGTTGGCAGCTATTTCTTACGGGTGTGCCGCGATCTGGGGACGACGGTTTAAGGGGATAGACCCGATGGTGACCGCCACCGGACAGGTCTCGGCCTCAAGCCTGATTATGACCCCTCTGGCCTTATGGCTTGGTTTTCCACAGGGCTATTTTATACCGTCCAGTGATGTCCTAGGGGCAATATTGGGAATTGCCTGTCTGTGTACAGTGGCGGCATATATACTGTACTTCAAAATATTGGAAACAAGCGGGGCCACCAATTTAATGCTGGTGACATTCCTGATCCCGCTGAGTGCAATTACATTGGGCAGCGTTTTTTTACAGGAAACATTATCGACGGACCAAATCGCAGGAATGGTGTTAATCCTATTGGGATTGCTGATTATGGACGGACGAATGCTGCGCAGCATTCGTTTTAAAACAATGAGTTAAGTTTTGGCAATCGTGGAAAATTGCGCACGAGTCAAACTTTGTAAATCTATGGGGCTGAGCTCTATTTCAAGTCCGCGTTTACCGGCACTGACAAAAATGGTGTCCTGTCCTTGTGCACTGTCATCAATGAGCGTTGGTAATGATTTTTTTTGACCCAGCGGACTGACTCCGCCCAAAACATACCCCGTCGTGGATTGCACCTTGCGCGCATCCGCCATCATCACCTTTTTGGCTTTCAATGATTTCGCCGCCGCTTTTAAATCCAGCATAGAATTCACAGGAACAATACAAACTGCCAACTGGTTTTGATCCGTGGCAATAACCAGTGTTTTAAAAACCCGGTTCATCGCAATATTCATTTTCTCAGCAGCTTCTTCACCATAGGAAGGGGCACTGGGGTCATGTTCATATTGATGGATTTGAAACGTGATCTTTTTCTTTTTTGCCAAATCAATCGCTGGGGTCATAAAAATTACGCCACGTGTTGTTGTCTCTGTTCTGCTTCATAGGGTCTAATAACACTGCCTGCGTGTCAAATATCAAAAAAATAAATCAGGCGAATCAGTCTTTCTCAGTAAATATCCCTCCGTCAAACAAGTGCCATATTTAATACTTTAAGAGGAAAAAAGACCATTTTCTTCGTAAGAAAAATGCGTCAAACACCGCTTTTTTATAAAAATAAACCATAAAAGTTGCGTTCATATGTGGAACGGATATTCTTTTGTGAAACTTATAACATTATAAAAAGCTTAGGCAAGAAACTGGGCAAACTTACGTCCTAAGGGGAAACGATGCAGTCGTCTATTAAGAGATTGCCAGAAAAACAAAAAACCGCAATGGTCGCACTCGTCTGTTTTATGGTGCTTATATTGTGCGCAAATATGCGCGCCTATGCTGGTTTGTCGTTTGAAAAATTTTCACAAAACCATAATGCGGTCATTCTTGTGATCGACCCCAAAAGCGGTAAAATAATTGATCTCAATCCGTCTGCCAGTACATTTTACGGTTATAGCCGTGATGAACTTTTAAAAATGGGTATTCAGGATATTAATGTCCTGACCAAAGAAGAGGTTGCACAAGAACGATTACGCGCCAAAAATGAACGACGAAATTTCTTTATTTTTCGGCACCGTTTGAAAAACGGTGAAGTAAAAACGGTTGAGGTGCTTTCCAACCCGTATGAGTTTAACGGAAAAGATGTTCTAATTTCCATCATTCACGATATTTCCCGTCAACGTGAAATTCAGGATGACCTTTGGCATTATCAAACTCAATTGGAACAAATGGTTGACCGCCAAACAAATAAATTAGTCGACTCTTTCCAAACACAAGTGACCTTGTTGGTCAGTGGTATCATTGTTTTGCTGGTGATGATTGCGGCCTTGGGATGGGCTGTAAAACAGCAAAATGAAGCCAAAAAATCAGCTCAGGATAAGCGCAAGCAACTGGATGAAATTATTTGGAGTACCAACGTCGGTACCTTTGAATGGAACATTCAAACCGGAATTGTCAATATTAATGATCGTTTCGCAAATATGTTGGGATATTCGGTTGAAGAATTAGAACCTGTCACCGTCAAAACTTGGCAGCAAAACACCCATCCCGAAGACCTGAAGGTTGCCCTTAGCCTCCTTGAAAAGACCTTCGACCGGGACTTGGATTATTATGAAACCGAATTTCGTATGTTTCACAAAAATGGCAGCTATATTTGGATTCTTTCGAAAGGCAATGTGGTTGAATGGACGCATGACGGTTTACCGCTACGTATGTCGGGTACGCATAGCGACATTACCCAACGTAAAGAAATGGAAGCTGAGTTACGTAAAGCCAAGAAAAGTGCAGAAGACGCCAATCGGACAAAAAGTGAATTTCTAGCAACGATGAGCCATGAACTTCGTACACCTATGATGGGGATACGCGGAATTCTGGAACTCTTGCGGGGCAATGACTCAATTGTCCGTGAAGAGGGAGAGTTACTGGATGATCTGGAAGAATCTTCCAATAATTTAATGGTGTTACTGGATGATATTCTTGATTTATCAAAAATTGAGGCTGGAAAATTACATCTGGATAAAACCGTATGTTCTCCGGCTGAAATCCTAAACAACGTTGTCAGTCTGTTTCGTCCCGGTGCCGTTAAGAAAGGGCTGGAACTTAACAGCCATAGCGGCCCGTTTACCGACTATTGGTGTGAAGTTGATGAAATTCGCTTGCGCCAAATTATCTCTAATCTGGTGAGTAACGCGGTTAAGTTCACTGAACAGGGCCAGATTGATATTTCAATGGATGTGGACAAAAAAGAAGATGGCAATGATGTTCTGAAAGTTTCCATTCGCGATACTGGAATTGGAATTCCCGAAGACTATCTCGGCATTATTTTTAATCGTTTCTCACAAGCAGACCAAAGTCTGTCCAAAAAATATGGCGGAACCGGCCTGGGGCTCGCCATCTCCCATGAATTGAGCGAAATGATGGGGGGGGAGTTCAACGTGAAAAGCGAACTCAATAAAGGCACCACTTTCGCTCTAACTTTACCTGTAAAGGCAGTTCAAAAACCAGAAACAGCATTACAGCCCAAAAATCGAATTTTACCCCCATTGAATGTCTTAATGGCAGAAGATAATGTGATAAATCAAAAAGTCATTAGTTCCATGTTAAGCAAGGGCGGGCATGCCGTTACAATTGCAAATAATGGACTAGAGGCAGTTGAGTATGCCGCAAAAGAAGCTTTCGACCTGATTTTAATGGACATTCAAATGCCTGAAATGGATGGGATGGAAGCCTCTCGCGAAATTCGGAGGACCAGCGGGCCAAATGCACGTAAACCCATTGTGGCTTTTACCGCCGATGCTGTAAAAGAACATCGTGAGGATTTTCTAAAATCGGGAATTGATGCCGTTGTCATCAAACCTGTGAAATTTGATGTTCTCTGTGCTGAAATCGCAAAAGTTCTATAAAACCAGCTATCCATTGCCAAGATAATGCGAGATCATATCAATTGTTTGTTGCCTGTGCGGATTGTTATTGAATGTAGCATTCCAGACAATCACATAATGAATCAAAACAGTCTTAGCTTAATAAATGAGAGATTTATCATACTGCACCCCCTTTGGGAGATGGGAGCACGGTAAAAGTATCAAGGTAGGACTCAAATAGGGCGTAGCAAAATTCAGATTTTAAAACCATCCCCCCTAAAACAACTTTGCCAATATGAAGATCTGTAAAGAAGTTTTGCTTCTTCGCCATTGAAACGATAGTGTGTAGCCCTTGCGTCTCATCACTTTATGAGACACATAACAATGCCGAAGCGATTTAGAGAGATAAAGATGGCAGACTATACAACGAAGCAACTTGAGGAAACGATTCGAATCCTTAACCTGATGAATGAAGATCAGACCTTGAAACAAAAGGTTGATCAAGCCGCACAGGCCTGCATTCACGCGCTTCAAAATTCCGGTAAAGTTTTGCTGGCAGGAAATGGTGGCAGTGCGGCGGATGCCCAACATATTGCTGGTGAATTGGTTAGCCGTTTTGCCTTTGACCGTCCGGGTCTCGCTGCGATCGCTTTAACAACAGATACATCCATTCTAACAGCAATCGGCAATGATTATGGCTACGAGCGTTTGTTTGCCCGGCAAGTGGAGGCTTTAGGCGCACAAGGCGATGTCTTTATTGCCTATTCCACATCAGGATCATCCCCAAATATTATCGCTGCACTTGAAGAAGCCAAGGCGCGTGGCTTGACGACAATCGGTCTGACGGGAAACCGCAAAGGCACCATGTGTGATCTCTGCGATTTTTTACTGGAAGTCCCGTCTGCTGATACACCTAAAATTCAGGAAGGCCATTTATTACTGGGCCATACGATTTGCGGATTGGTCGAAAATGCTATTTTCAAAGCACCTTAGACCAAACCCGGGAAATATTGACCGTCATAATGAGTTAGGTCTTAATTATGACCCTACCCTTTTTTGAATTAAACTTTGTAGTATCGGTTGATGGTATTTACCCCAATAGGGTCCCCAACAGCAATCATGGTCCAAGTCCTGTTCAACGCGATAGAGAATCCGAGCGCGAACAATTTTCTTCATCTTATTGATCTCATTGATGCTTAAGGCATTGGGAATAATTGTATCGCCCTTCCCCATTACATGAATTTGAGGGACGGTTAAAATTTGTGAATAGATTGGATCGGTATCCAATGATTGTGCCAGTGGCGTTATCTTATGATGACGCGTCCAACTCGTATGATTAAGCAATCCAGCTAAAGAAACAATTCCCTGCACATCTGTGCGTCGGGCTGCAACCAGCATAGCAACCGTTGCCCCTCCGGATCCGCCCACCAAAATGACGTTTTGTCGGTTTTTTTGCTTCAAAGCCTTATCAATTGCTTCATTCATATCTGCGATGACAACCTCATTAAAACGACCATCTGTCCATAACGCATATTGGCAATTGACGCCTTTTCCCTCGTTAATCACATATTGACAGGGCCGGGCAATATAGACGGCATCAAATGTGGTGTCCTGCAGGGCAACAGACAACATAAAAGGTTCTTGAGGTGTTGGATCCGGCGATATTCGGTTCACATCAATCCAGGCTGATCCATCACCTTCAATATAAGCAATTAAAGGGAGATCGGGCGCAGACCGTTTTGGAGAAAGATAGCTTTTAAGCGTGAAATGTGCCGTTTCAATATAAGTGGGAACCCACTGGCTTTCACGGGTTAATTCATAAGCTTTATCATAGGCGCGATCAGTGTGGATATTTAAGCAGCCACCTAAAAATAAAGCAAGCAAAAGGGCCATGCATTTCTGCATGACCCTTTTTACTTGATGACAAACTGTCATACTGCAAACTTACGCTTAGAATTTGAAGCGAACAGTTGCAGAAGCAGTTGTGCTCTCGAAGTTGTCGCGACCAACTTGGGTTTTAACATTCAAGCTACCGTCAACGGAGCCATCTTTAGAACCCACTCGCAGGCCAAGACCAAGGTCAAACGCATCAGCGTCGTTGTTGATCTCGTCTTTGAAGTCACGCAGATAATCTACGGAAGCAAACGGTGACAGGTTCAACTTGCCAGAGTTAATGGCATAGCTGGCTTCAGCACCGATACGACCTTGGCTGGTTTTGCTTTGAGAAGCAGCAACAACGTTGCCGTTGCTTTCTACGAAGCCGTCAGTATCGCGGTCAGACCACAAGTAACCAACGCGACCAGTCAAACCGATGTTCTTGATTTGCTTGCTAGCAGACAATGTTGTTGCTGCGAACCAAGTTTTGGCATCGGTAGAAGCCGTAGTTGCACCATTTTGACGATCTTGGTCAACATCACCCCATGTGTGACCGAACATACCAGTCAGGTTCACATTATCAGTGATACGGATAAGAGCATACGGTGCGAGAGTTGTAGATTTCTCTTCGTACGTACCAGAGTTAAACGTGGTATCTACGTCAGTAGACGCATAACCGACAGAAACACCAGCCATTAACTTGTCAGTGAACCACTTATCGATACCAACGTTGAGAGCAGCAACGTTACCATCGAAGTTTTCGTTCACTTTATCACTTTCGATCCAAGTGTAAGACAGGTTCGCCCAAACAGAAACTTTACGTGTTTCGTTACCAGCGCCATAACCGTGTTGCTTCGCAGAATCGAACAAGCTAACAGTTTGCTTAGTGTTACCACCTTCAAACTTAGTAGTCGGAGTAGGAGTGACACTAACGCCACCGCCACCAACAGCACCAGAAATGACACCAACGATGGCATCCAAGTGAGCCGACACGTTATTTACGTTAGCTACGGCAATTGATTTCGCAACAACCGGAGCAACGACTGATGAACCTGCTGCATTCGGACCGGACGAATACGTCTCGGCGGATGCTTGCGTTGAAACCAACGCAACAGCTGCACCAGCAATTAGAATTTTACATTTTGAGAACATGGTTAGTTCCATTCCCCTTGATTATAGATTTACTTCAATTGCAATTGAAGATTTCAAACTGACCCAGACTGCTTGCACACTGTGCCAGCTCTCAATCAATAGCTAATAGACTTTTATTTGCCGCGGTTTGCAACTAAAAAAAGAGAGAATTGAGTCCTGCGTGTCACTGTGTGGCATTTTAGCTACACTCGCGGGGTTTAGTGGCGCTCACCAAGCCCTAAAAGCACAATTTTAAAGGTTTTTAGTGTGATTATAATGTCAAGCCAGACCGACCAATTCTGTATATACCAAGAATCGAGCTCAGCTCTTTTAGTGAAAGTCGTATGGCTGCGCCCGTTCACTTGCCACAAGCCCGTAATGCCGGGAATAGTACGTGTATAGTTCTCAAAATTTATACCATAGCTTTTAATTTCGCGTGGTAACAGAGGGCGTGGACCGACCATACTCATATCACCTTTCACAACGTTTAGGAGTTGCGGAAGTTCATCGATCGAATATTTCCTTAAAAAATGTGCTCCTTTAATCAATCGCGGATCCCTATCTAATTTAAAGTTATTTTTTTCATACTCCGCCCATGTATCCGGTGCATTTTTTTTCCAACGCACCAGTGTTTGATGAGCACCAACTTCCATCGTGCGAAGTTTAAGACAGGGAAAATTTTCTCCGTTCAACCCAATCCGCTTTTGCCGAAAAAGAGCAGGTCCCTTAGACACCGAACGGATCCAAATGGCAGCAAGAATAAGTATCGGCAACGACAACGTAAGAAGAAGACAGGCGATTATCAGGTCGAAGAGGCGTTTTATTTTTTTATAAAACCAATTATCCAGCGCATTCTGCATACGCATCAACAGATAATGTTCACCAAATATGGGCTCAATGTTGGAATGAAAAATTGGCAACTGGAAATAAGATGGCAAGAGCATAACCTGATGACCGTGACGTAAAGCTTCTACGGCAACTTCTTGCTGTTCGTGCTCTTTTTCTTTGGAGAAACAGATTAAAACTCTCAGGTTATGGCGGATTTTCAGGCGACCAAAATCACGTAGATTGACCGTTTGATATTCATTTTTGGGATTTAGATAGCTTTTGCCATTTGTTTTGAGAAACGATTCGGCCAAATAGTAGCCTGAAAATTGTTCATTTCGAATCAGGTTTTTAACGATATCCAACCCATTTAAATCGCCAAAAAAAAGGACAGGAAGTTTCCAGCATCTCATTCATTTAAGAATCGCAATGCTGACATAGCGCCCAAAGAGGAGAACAAAAGGAGCCATCCCCCAGGTTAAAGCGACCCAAAGCCTCGGGAAGGCTTTTTGTAAAAGGTAGGCGGAGGCAAAATCAGCGACGCCAACAATTAAGACCATTAAGAAAATTTCGTTAAACAGCATAATCGGCATACGCCTGCGCGTGTAATGCCCTTTGGCTGTAAAAACCAGCAATAAGATCAAGATAAAGGCGCCGTATAACCACAATCGTTCGACAAAAAGGCTAACGTTCCATTCAAACAGAATCTCAGTATTAGGGTAATCAACAAACAGCCAGCGCATATAACGCGCCAGTAAAACAGAAGCAGTCAAAGATAAAAAATCGATACCGAGCGTAATGCAAAAAGCGATTGTCGTTTTTTTCCATACAGGTATCGCATTAATACGATCTTCTATTTTTTTGAGTTTGGCATTCATTGCATTTTGCTATGTTGTACGAGGGCTGTATGCGCAGTTTTCAATTGTTGAATTAAGCTATCCGGGATTTCCAAAAAACGTCTTAAGTCGTGTTTTTCGACAGCATCTACCATATTTTCAATAGCCTTGATACGCTTTTTGTTATCGGTGTTCGCGAGTTCCAGTTGTCCGATAAACCAAAGCGCAACCGGATTTTCATTATCGTACTGATAGAGATCATTTAGAATAATGCTTGCCCACTCCCGTTCAGATTGTTGAGTTTGAGGTGAGACAGCATAAGTCAAATAAGGAATGAGAAGCTCACTACGATGCGGTGCCGTTTCCAACAAAATAGAAGCCGCATATGACCATTCGGAAAGAATAACGGATTTTAACGCCTGATATTCTTTTTCCGAGCGCTGGATATTCTGGAAATCAGACGCCAACAGGAGATATTCCATAATAAGGGCATTTCCAGGACTGGATCGTAATTGGCGTTGAGCCATTTCCACAAGATATTGTGTCCACAGAAAATCATCATATTCCAGACTTTGCCCGTCAGGAGCTGCAGTAATATAACGATACCCATCCCGTAGGGCACGTTGGAAAGAAATATTACCGCGCAAATGATCATCCGCAATTGTGTTAAATGCTTTATCCTGACGTGCCAGAAAAACATTTTTATCCAAATGCATGTTTTGTTGGTACACCCAGATTGATGCCCAAATAAGACCCCCAGAGAAAATAACGCCCCCAGTTGCCTTTAGAATTCTAAGTTTTGCATTTACCTGTTTAACCGAAGAATGATCCAGCGTTGTCGCCATAATAAAGGCCAACAGTGGAATAACGGTTGCAAATTCAAACCAGAGAGAAGCAATCGCGATATAGCTCGCAGCTGTACCGACAACGATCCCTTTGTGTTGCGCCTGCGCTTCTTTTATCCAAAAGATAAAGATAGAAAGATAAAGAACCAGAGCGACCGGCCCACCCGAAAATACCATTTCATAAGGAATGGAATGGGTGTGAACATAATCACGCGAAAAGGTATCCCATGTCGGATTGAGGAAATCCTGCCCGGAAAAAACCAGATATTTTTGGATAGCAAAGAGGGAATGCCCAAACCCGTTACCAAAAATATATGTAAGCCATCCACCATCATCAAAGGCGTAGGCCGTAATACTAAACATTAAACTGCGCGACCATAAAGAATAGAACAAGGTAAACTCGCCCAATTCGTTTGCCTGATAGTCACGCCCAACCCACAAGATCAATATGAAAATAGATATAGGGATAATAATAATAGAAAGACTTGCCAGAAAGAGAACGGTTTTATTGATTTTTAGGGATGCATAACGCTGAACCAGAACCGTTATCAACCAACCACCAAACCCACAGACCAGCACAATGACAACTGCACCACGGTTGTCCCCTAGATATGCAACGACCATTCCCGCGATAAAACCCAAAAGAATCGCAGCATTGTGAATATTAGCTTTAGTCGTCACATTATAGGCTAAAAAATAAATCAGTGCAGGAACCAGAACGGCAAAAACACCCAGATAATCTGGAAAGAAAAAAAGCTTATAAGGGGATCCAACGGGAAGCGGGTTTACAATAACCCCATAGCCAATCAGGACCAGCGCACCAATACAGACCGAAATCGTAATGAAACGTTTTTCTTGAGCAAAATACCCTGCAATAAGAAAACCGGATAAAACAAAAAAGAGGGCCGCACCTTCTGCGAGTTGTGGGCTTCCCAACAAACTTAATAAAGGATAAGGCGCAAAGACAGAAGAAAGCGTCGCCCATAACGCCAATGCAATGGATACCTGAATGGTACGGGGCAAAGGTGTTTGCGGGTGTGTATATAAGAACCACGCATTCCACAACCATGCCAATCCACCCAGAGCAAAAACACTCACAACTGTTGGTTCAGCATCTTGCCAAACACCGAAGCGAAAAACAGGCAATGCGGCAAAAGTTGAGATTGCGCCCAAGCACAATATCAGGCTAACTGATAGGTATCTAAATTTATCGGCAGTCATTTTCATTACATTTGATAAGATATTGATGCGCGGCAACAAGTTATTACATATTTTGGACCGTTACGTCCTCCCCCTATGTTTGTACATACTTTCCCTTGTATGGCGGAAGAAAAAATTTACCAAAAGTCCAAGAAAAATTGGAATCTTGAAATTAGTCGCCATCGGGGACCTGACGCTGGCAACATCTTTGTTGCTGGATATGCGCAAAACATACCCGGATGCCGAACTTCACCTTTACTTGGGGAAAGACAATTCAGCGCTTGCCGATATGTTACCTGTACCTGATGTGCATGTCAGCGTTTTAAGCATCGCCAATCTGTTTGGGAATATCTTCAAATTACGCAAGGAACGCTTTGACCTGTTTATTGATTTAGGGGACTGGACTCGTTATGAAGCCTTGCTCAGCGGCTTATCTGGGGCAAAACGTATTCTCGGTTTTGAGACACCGGGGCAAAACCGTCACTACCTTTATAGCGATTGCGTCGTGCATGACGCTACACGCCACCAACTCAGCAACATTCAAAATTTAGCACACCTTGCCGGTGGCAAGGGGGATCAGGCAGCAGCGTTATCCTGCCCGAATTTGGACGATGCACCTGTTGCGGTTGATATGGATCAACCCGTTGTCCTTTTGCACCCATGGCCGTCCGGTATTTATCGCGAACTGAAAGAATGGCCAAATGATCATTGGGCGCGTTTAAGCCAAAATCTGATAAAAAAAGGCTATCAGGTTTATGTCAGCGCCGCTCCGAATGATCGGGATCGACAGAATCGTTTATTTCAAGAATTCGATTTATACAAAATTCATGTTCACGATCTGTGTGGTAAACTGACTTTAACGCAATTGGTTTGGCTTTTTTGTAAACATCCGAATTTAACATTGGTCAGTGTCAATACGGGCATTATGCATATGGCAGCGACATGTGGGGTCCGCACCATTGCCTTAAACGGGCCGACAAACCCAAAACGGTGGGGGGCTATTGGCCCGAAAGTGACCAATATCTCCCCACCCGGTCATATTGAATCGGGATATCTGAACCTTGGTTTTGAATATCCCGAAGATAAAACACCGATTATGCAGCATATTGCCGTATCCTCTGTTTTACGAACGTTCGAGGACTAACCAAATCACATCACCGGCTTTTAATGAAAAGGTCGCCTGAACTTTTAAATCGACAAAACCGTCAGAAGGCGCTTCGCCCTGATCGCTTAAGCGTTGCGCCTTGATCACCTGATAGGGTCCATCGATATCAACGGCGATGTTGGCAGGCGCATTGCTGGCTTCTGCCAAACCGAATAACACCTGCACACGCCCCTGATCATCTTCCCACGCAAGCGCCGGTAACCAGACGGTCTGCCCCTTAACTGTCAGGCGCACAGCCTTGCGGCTTTCATTATATTTCGCAAATAACCACCATGGGGCACGTTTGGCACGAAGGTCGTCCGTCACGAGACCGCTTAATGTATCGCTGTCACAATAATAGAGGCTCTCCTCCTCATTCGGCCAACAGGCTTTGGCGGCGGCATCAATGCGGGCATTTTCCAATTGCCATAAATAGGTCAAGGTTGTACCAGGTGAATATTGCGACCCGCGCCCGCCAAATTCATCAATATGGATGCGCTTGATTTTCAATGGGGTATAGCGTGGATTATTCATAAAGTGATGGCGAACATAAGCGACATTTTCAGGAATAGCCGAAATCCGCGTGTGGAGCGAGTGCCAGGTTAAAACATCGATCTGTAGCTTTTCTTTCAAGGAAAAATCGAGAAAATCCTGCAAATATTCTTTATCGAATTGAACAAAAGAAGGACCGGCAATCAGGGCCGTGTCGCCCAGTTCTTCGCGAATGACATTATGGGCAATTTTCCAAGTTTCAAAATACTCTTGGCGGGAGAATCGCCAGAAATGTTTTAAATCCGGTTCATTCCATATTTCCCAGACCCAGACTTTATCTTTAAACGTCCGCACCAGTTGGCGAACATGATTTTCCCATTCGGTTTTCAGCTCATGGGGCGGCTTCATATGTTCCCCAAACCCCCAACTGTCGGCTAACACAAACTGATACAGTGCTTTTCGGTGTTGAAGACGGGTGATAAAACCTTCAGCCGTTCGCCCGGAACGCCAATAGTCGAAACCCGTTTGATCAATAAAATCATCTGCGGGTTGCTGCCCGTTGATCCCGTGAATAAGCCCCATTAAAAAAGACGGATTGTCCTGAGTTTCCGAGGATAAATGCAAGGTCAGTTGTTTGGGATAATCCGGTGTCTCGCTGTTTAACGTGCCGGAAAAAAACAGCCCGATCAAACAGAGGGAAATAAAATAATAAGGAGTATTTTTCATAAGAGACTGACCCAAAAGTATTTGTTATTTTAATTTAAACAGAAATTTTTGTTTTGAACACCTCAGGTAATGCGGGTCATTTCGCTTGAATTGTGTGATCATCATCACCGCAGCAGATTTATAATCTGTTATTGATAATTAATGTTGCGGAAGTCTTCCGTACCCATTATGAAGCCCGTCCCATTTTCACAAAGGATATTGATATGAACAAAACCGATCTCGTCACTGCTGTTGCCACTGCGGCTGACCTTTCTAAAGCCGATGCGACACTTGCAACCGATGCTGTATTTGATGCCATTACAAATGCATTGAAAGATGGCGATACAGTCCAACTGGTCGGATTTGGTTCTTTTGGTATTACAGAACGTGCAGCCCGTGACGGCCGCAACCCGCGCACTGGCGAAACCATTAAAATTGCAGCTTCCAAACAGCCGAAGTTCAAAGCGGGCAAAGGTCTTAAAGACCTCGTAAACGCTTAAGCCTGAGACTTTAAGGGGTGATCATGTCACCCCTTTTATGCTTAGTATTTAAAGGGTGTCGCTCACCAATTTGATCCCCAAAGCCCCTAAAAGACCTGCTGTTATACGGTCAATCGTTGTCTTTGCCTGCGCATAGATTTTCCGGGGCCTGCTGTTCGATAACAGAACGGCGACAACTGTGTACCAGACGAATTCCAGCAGAAAAATCATCGGAACCAATACAAGGTACAGCACCATGTCCGGTTCGCGGTTCATAAACGTCGCAAAGACACTGGCAAAAACAATGGCTGTTTTTGGATTGCTGATTTGCGTCAAGAAACCAAGAATCACACCCTTGAGCATCGGACGTTTCGCCTGTTGTCCCGTTTGAACCCGTACCTCGGATAAAGGGTTTTTCGCATTTACAAATATTTTGTATGCGAGATAGACAAGGTAACTCCCGCCCAAAACTTTAAATCCGACATAAAGCCGGGGCACAGTTTCAAAAATAACGTGCAAACCGCCCAAAGCCAGCACGGCAAAAACGGCACTGGCCAATCCGATCCCAAACGCAACCGCAACCCCTTTGCCCCGGGAACCACCCAAAGACGATTTAGCCACAACGATAAAACTCGGCCCCGGGCTGATCGCACCGATTAATAACGTTCCGATAATCGGAAGAACAACAAGCAAAAGATCCATCCCATGTATTCCCTTTTCAAAAAAACGCCTAGGCTTAAATATGATATCAGATTTAGCTATAGTCCGTGACCCCTAAACCAAAAGCTTGGTAACTGTACCCAGAACTGGAACTACCGTGCTGAAGAAGGAGAACCTCCATAATGAAGAAAAATAACTTGAAGATGATCTTGAGCGAATTTATGAGCCTAACCACCTCACGCAAGACGCTTCCCTTGAAGACTGTTTATGTTTTCTTAGACGTACTCACGGTACCGGAGCAGAGTCCACAGACTTACGCAAACAGAATGGACCTAACAAAATCCGCAATAGCAAAGCAACTTGATTACCTAGAAGAACTAGACTTAGTTAACCGAGTCTCAAACCCTGTCAATGGTCGTGAGAAACTCGTCTGCTTAACTCCTAAAGCAAAACTTTTGGAAGCAAGAATAAATCAGCAACTGGGAGCTTAGGACCTGTTGAGTTCAGGGGACAGCCACCGAATTAGACTCGCCCCTCAAAAAAAGCCTATCTCATCAACTTTTACCGTAAAGCGACTTACCCTCAAAAGGTATTTCGAACGCCCTTCCTCTCCCCTCTCCCCTCTCACCCCACCTTGTTACAATTCGTTACACAAAGGGACTTCCAAGACATTTCAGAGTTACATAATCTTGTTAAACATGCATTTATTGCAATTGATTTAATTGATTAAAAGTTTTGTAAACCGATGATGTCTTTAAAGACCTTTTTGCTCGTAGGCGGGTGTCTGGCCCTGAGTGCCTGTAATGCCGATCTTAATCGGCTGATGACGCGTGATGCCATTGAAGCGCCGGCCAATTGGCAGGAAGCCGTACAAATCGACCCCATTGATGAAAACTGGATCGATAGCTTCCAAAGTACAGAGCTTTCCAGCCTGATCGATCGCGCCCTGCAACATAATATCGAGCTAAAAAAACGGGCTTATGATCTCCAGATCAAGGAACAACTGCTCCTCTCGGCACAGAGTTCTTTCTTTCCGACACTGGATTTCAACTTTTCACAAAAACGTTCCGGCCTGACAGAAGGCGGGGCGGCGACCAACGCAGCCTCCATCGGCCTTGATCTCGCTTATGAACTGGATGTCTGGGGCAAAATGTCGGATAGCGAGCGCGAAGCCAAGCTCGCCTTGATGTCGACGCAGGCCACATTTCAACAGGCCCGCCAACAATTGGCCGCTGACGTTGCAACCGCATGGCTGGATATTATTGAGGCCAAAAAATTGTTAAGCCTTTATCTGCAACGATTTGCCAATGCACAAGATAATCGCATCATCATTGAAAGCGGCTATGAAAAAGGATTGAACGAAGCCCTTGATGTCTATCTCGTGCGTAACGAACTCGATGCGGAACAAGCCACGATTGAACAACAAAAAACCGTCATCACCACCGCCATCCGCACCTTGGAACGCTATCTGGGGGAATATCCGAAAGGTTTGCGTGCCATTAACGATGATCTCCCGGTTTTAAACAGCCCGATGCGCACCGGCCTCCCCAAGGATTTAATCGAGCGCAAAGCCTCCCTCAATGCAAGCTGGCGTGATCTGTTATCTGCAAATGCCGCCCTTGCCTATGCCCATAAAGCCCGTTTACCCAGCCTGAAATTCTCAGCTGACATCAAGGATTCCGCAACCCTTGCCAATAAGTTATTTAGCGGTGCCCCTTTTGCATGGTCCTTGCTAGGGAGTTTAAGCGCCCCGATTTTTGATGCCGGTAAACTCGCATCTGCCGAAGAAGTCGCGCGTTTAGAACTACGTCAAGCCGAAGCACAATATCTAAGTGACGTTTTTGAGGCTTACAAAGAAGTCGAAAATGCCATTTCAGAAGAACTGAGCCTTGAAAAAAGATTTGAATCGACAAAATATGCTGCTGAAAACGCAAAAATTGCAGCAGACCTTTCTTTCCAGCAATATCAACGTGGCCTGGTTGAATATACCACCGTACTGGAATCGCAGACCCGCTATTATGATGCGGAAGTCAGTGCCATCAAAATTCAAAGCCAGTTGGCCGCTAACCGTATTAAACTCCATCTGGCCTTAGGCGGAGATTTCGCCCAAGCGAAAACAGACGTTGAGGAAGCCCGATGAAACACAAAAAGCTTTTACAAATCGCCCTTCCTGTTGCCCTTATTGCCCTCACGGCCTTAACTGTTGCGCTGATTATGAAAAATCCACCGCAAGCCCAATACGGCAAAGCTGCCGCAACTGCAAAAATTCCGGTGCGTACCCAAGTTATTGAACGCGCACCCTTTAACGTCACCATTGACAGTTACGGCACCGTTCGTCCCCGCACCGAAACCCTGCTGAGTGCGCAAGTATCCGGCCAGATTATCGATATTAACGACAATTTCCGCGAAGGTGGTTTCTTTAAAAAAGGGGATATCCTGATCAAACTGGATGCCCGCGATTACCGTGCCAAGGTCAAAGTGGCAGAAGCCGACCTTATCCTTGCCAAACAGACCTTGTCTGAAGAAGCCGCCCATGCCGCACAAGCCCGCGATGATTGGGCAAGACTGGGTAAAAAAGGCAAGCCCAACGATCTGGTTTTACGCATCCCCCAACTGGAAGCCGCCAAGGCAAGCGTTCTGTCTGCCCAAGCCCAACTGGATATCGCCCGTCTTGATCTCGAGCGGACCGAGATTAAAGCCCCCTTTGATGGGCGTATTCTGACCAAATATGTCGATATGGGACAAGTTGTTGCCGCCAATGCCCAACTGGCCGACATTTATGCCACCGATTATGTGGAAGTCCGCCTACCGATCAAAAACAAAGACCTGCCCCTGATTGATTTGCCAACAGAAAATGCCCAAAACGACAATACAAACGGCCCAACCCCAGTCTTGCTTTATTCAGACCTGATCGGCAGTCAACAATGGCAAGGCAATCTGGTCAGAACCGAAGGGGCCATCGACAGCGACACACAACAGCTTTATGCTATTGCCCAAATCGAATCCCCATTTAGCCAACAAGGTCCCTTGATTAAAATCGGCCAATATGTCACCGCCAGTATCATCGGGATCACTTTACCCGATGCGATCAAAATACCAACAAGCACGATCTATCAAGGTAGTTTTGTTTATGTCGAAAAAGAGGGATTAATCAACCGGCGCGACATCAATATTTTATGGCAAAATCAGGAAGATGCCCTCATCACCGAAGGTTTGGAATCGGGCGAAAATCTTGTGCTGACACCGCTTGGCAATGTGACATCGGGCACAGCCGTCAAGGTCATACAGAGTAGCGATACCGCTGAGGGCAAACAGACATGATTACCTGGTTTGCCAAAAACAGTGTTGCCGCCAATCTTCTGATGATCAGCATTCTGGTTGCCGGCCTGTTCAGCCTGAACACCAGCATCCCGCTGGAAGTTTTTCCCTCATTTGAAACCCATGTGGTTTCCGTCAGAGTTTCCCTACCCGGTGCAACACCGCAGGATGTTGAAAAAAGCGTTACCATCCGTATTGAAGAAGCCGTGCAGGACCTGCAAGGTATTGATCAAATCCGCAGTACCTCTGGTGAAGGCAGCGCCGTCGTTTACATCGATATTGATGATAATTACGACCCGCAGACCTTGCTTGCCGATATCAAAAGCCGGGTCGATGCGGTCAACACTTTCCCAGGTGATGCCGAACGCCCGGTGATTTCATTGGCCCAACACACCCATGATGTCATTACCGTAACCCTTGCCAGTGATTATGGCGAACAGGAAACCCGCGAATACGCCCAAAATTTACGTGATGAAATGTTACGCCTTGACGGTGTAACCCAATTGGAACTGGACGGCATACGCAATTACGAAATCACCATCAATGTCTCGCAAAACAGTCTGCGCCAATATGGCCTGACACTGAGTGACATATCCAGTGCCATCGGCAAATCAAGTATTGATATTTCATCCGGGAATTTACGCACCTTAGGTGGTGATATTTTGCTACGTTCTTCCGGGCAGGCCTATCGCAAAAACGACTTTGCAAAGATTGCGATCAAAACCAATAAAGACGGTTCTAAACTGCTATTGGAAGACATTGCCCAGATCAACGATGGTTTTGAAGAAACCCCGGTTCGCACGCGTTTCAACGGAAAAAATGCCGTCTTTATCGAGGTGTACCGGATCGGGGATCAAAGCGCGATTGATGTTGCCGATAAGATCAAAACCTTCATTAAAGATCGTCAAGCCACCTTGCCGCAAGGTTATGAGCTGAGCTATTGGGACGATGATTCCGCCATTGTTAAAAACCGGATTTCCACCCTGACCAACAGTGCCTTACAAGGTGGTATTCTGGTCTTGGCGCTCTTAACCCTGTTTTTACGTCCTGCCATTGCATTTTGGGTTTTTATCGGAATCCCTATCTCTTTCATGGGGGCGTTTCTGCTGATGCCTGTCTTCGGTGTCACCTTGAATGTCCTGAGTCTATTCGGGTTCATTCTAGTTTTAGGGATCGTCGTGGATGACGCGATTGTCACCGGAGAAAATATCTATACCCACCTGAACCGGGCAGAATCCGGTGAAGATGCCGCCATCAATGGGACACTTGAGGTCGCAAAGCCCGTCACTTTCGGTGTTTTAACAACGGCTGCCGCCTTTCTACCGCTTGCCTTTATCGAAGGTATGCGTGGTCCGATGTTCAGCCAAATCCCAGCCGTTGTCATCCCGATTTTACTATTTTCTCTTATTGAATCAAAATTTGTGCTCCCCTCCCATCTCAAGCACATAAAACTGAGAACGCAAAAAACTAAAGTCAGTCGGTTCGAAAAATATCAACAAAAATTTGCCGATGGTTTTGAACGTGCCATTTTAAAACACTATCGCCCTATACTGGATGTCTGTTTAAACAACAAGTTGACGACCTTACTGTCCTTTTTGTCGATCTTTTGTATCTTGATTGCACTGATCCTCAGCGGCTGGACCAAATTCACCTTTTTCCCACGTATCCCCAGTGAAACGGTACGTGTGACCTTGACCATGCCTGCCGGAACCCCGTTTGAGGTGACCAACCGCCATGTTCTGAGCTTGTCAAAAAATGCGGAAAAACTCCGTGAGAAATATCGCAACCCGGAAACTGGCGAAAGCTTTATCCTCAACATCCTGTCTGTTACCGGCGGGCGCGGTGGCACCAGCAACGAAGGGCGCGTACGGTTTGAAATCACCCCCCCTGAACAACGCAATGTCGAAATTTCCTCACAACAACTGGTCAATGAATGGCGTCAGCTTAACGGGGATATTGCCGGGGCGGAGAGTATCACCTATCGTGCTGAACTCGGGCGCGGTGGGGACCCCATAGATATTCAATTAAGCGCTAATTCCCTGCAAACACTGCGCAAAGTCAGTGAAATCGTTAAAGATCATCTTGCAACCTACCCCACTGTGTTTGACATTTCAGACACCCTTTCCGATGGCAAAGAAGAATTGCAGATTGAACTCACCGATCAAGGAAAAGCCATCGGCCTTACCCGTCAGGAAGTCGCCAGCCAAATCAGAAATGCCTACTACGGGGTACAAGCCCAGCGTATTCAACGCGGACGTGACGATGTAAAAGTCATGGTTCGCCTGCCGTTGGAGGAACGTCGCTCCATCTCAAACTTGCAAAGCCTGTTGATTAAAACAAGCAATGGCAACGAAATTCCATTGGCACAGGTCGCCACCTTAAAACCCGGAAAAGGACCGTCTGCCATCAATCGGATCGATCGTTTTCGCACCGTAAATATCAGTGCTGATATCGAAAAAAGCAAAACGAATATGACAGTACTGACCGCCAGCCTACGCGATTTTATGGATGAACTGGTCACACGTTACCCCGATGTCGGTTATAGTCTGGAAGGAGAGGCACGCGAACAACGGGAATCTTTTGCCTCCCTCGGTTGGTCCTTACTAGGGGTCTTGTTTGCCATTTATGTACTGCTGGCTATACCGTTCAAATCCTATACACAGCCCTTTATTGTCATGAGCGTTATTCCCTTCGGTCTTGTCGGCGCTGTCCTTGGCCACTGGATCATGGGAAGCAACCTGACCTTGCTCAGTCTTATGGGCATGCTGGCCCTGACCGGTGTTGTCGTAAATGATGCCCTTGTTCTTGTCGATTACATCAACCAGCAACGCGAACGTGGCATGGTCTTGCAACGCGCCATTCTAAATGCCGGAACAGCACGTTTTCGCCCCGTCATGCTGACCAGTTTAACCACTTTTATCGGTCTTGTTCCCTTATTGTTTGAAAAATCAACACAAGCGCAATTTCTCATTCCTATGGCGATATCATTAGGGTTCGGCATATTATTTGCCACCTTCATCACCTTAATTATGATCCCGGTAAATTATATGTTGCTGGAACATGCCCGCCAGTTCCTCAGCCAGCTCTACACACTTAATAAAGCTAAAAGTAAAATGCATTGATATCAATAATTTAACCAAATAAGATTAGAATATTTTTAAATTACGAATCCAAGCTACATTCCTTAGAAAACAATTCTCTTTCCCATTTTTTAGCTATAGACGAGCATGACCAATCAGATAATAAAATTTCTATTTACATTCTAATTGTCAGTAAAGATTTTTTACTCCACTAGCATAAGTAGAACCATTTTTAACAAATAAGGGAAGAAAAACCTCAACCCTGGTTTGTAAGCCTTTAAAATACATACCTCATTCAAATCTTGTAACTCAATTTTAGATTGCCATATCTTGAATAACTACAGGCTTATCTACACAAGGCAGTACTAAAAATCATACTTTATAGCCTAGTTTAGCATTGAAACATTTCTAAAAATACGTAATTTTACCCATAGATTACTACTGACCGAGAAACTTTTTATAATGACAACAATAAAGCGGAAAGTTTTTGCATGAACGATTGTTCACATAATTCATCCCTGCACTGTGCCGTCTGTAGGGCAAGCAATGCACATTTGCTGGAAGGCCAGCTGGATAATATCGTCGCCGAAAGCAGTCTGAGAAAAAAATGCCTCGATTTTAAAAAAGGGGAACCCGTTTTTCTCGAAGGCGATGCTTGTGAAGGTGTCTATTGCCTGAAAAAGGGTGTTGTCGCCATTCGTAAATATGGCAGCGATGGTACATCTGCTGTGATGAAACTGATTTTTCCGGGACAAAATTTTGGCTATAGGTCTGTCTTATTTGGCAAGCCTCATAAAACATCTGCTGAAGCCCTGACGCCTGTCTCCCTCTGTATGCTCAGCAAATATGACGTTAAAGCTGCCATTGATAAAAACCCCAAGGTTCGCCAAGACCTGATCAATCTCATTGAGCAGGACTTAGGCGCAATGGAAGAAAAGTTACTTTTAACTGTGACTAAAACCATTCGTAGTCGTTTTGCATTTTTGCTTTTTACAATGTCGAAACATATCGACCCAGATGCAAATACAGTAACTTTCCATTTGCCTGTCAGCAAAAAAGACCTCTCCAACATTACGGGGATCACGGTAGAAAGCCTGTCGCGCCTTCTAAAAAAGTTTAAGTCACTCAATCTCATTGATGAAAAGAAGGGGCTTATCACCATTTTGGACCGGGAAGCCTTGCACGATATGATTCAGGAAGACTGAAGCTACTTTAAAAAGGAGCATTGCATTGGTGTGTTAATATGCTACATTCCTCTAGATGTAACATTATAACATGACAATTCAATGCCGCTTCTATATCGTTTTTTCCTGACCTGCCTCTTTTTTGCCTTGGCTCAGACCTCAGCCAAGGCTCATCCTCATTCGTGGATTGATTTGGAAACCAGCCTGATTTTTAATGATCAAGGGCATGTGATCGGCTTGTGGCAAGGTTGGTTATTTGATGATTTTTATTCTGCCTTCACACTTGAAGGCATGGTTCCGGACAAAAATGGTAAATATGATCAAAAAGCCCTCAATAGCCTTGCAGAAACCAACCTGAAAAACCTATCGGAATACTCTTACTTCACATTCATCCATAAAGACGGGGAAAAACCCGCCTACCAACCTGTTCGCGATTATAAAACCTTTGTCGAAAATAATCGTTTATGGATGGAATTCAGCGTCATGCTGCAAGAACCGATTGATCCCAAAGCCCATAAAATCGATTACGCCGTCTATGACCCAACCTATTATGTCGAAATTCTACATGCCGCCACTGGAGACCCAGTACAACTCAGCGGCAAGGGCGCATTGGGATGCAGTTACCGTTTAAAGAACCCTGAACCGCCCAAGGAAATGAGCCTCATGGCAGCAGCAATGGACAAGTCAGAAAGCGCCGGTGACGGTATCGGTATTTATTTTGCCCAACATGTCGAAATCTCATGCCAATAATCCTCTTTCTTTTTGTCTTCCTGCTTTTTCCTGTTGATGCCTTTGCGAACGAGGCTGGCTATTGGTCAGAAATGATCTTCTACATTCGCACCCAACAACAACTTTTCCACCGTGAAATGGCTGGGGCTATTCGCGCCATTCAGGATGGCGGGATCCATGCCATCTGGGCCATGATCACCATCAGTTTTCTTTATGGGGTCTTTCACGCCGCAGGTCCCGGTCATGGCAAAGCGGTTATCGGCACTTATCTTCTCAGCCACGAAAGCAAGTTGAAAAAAGGCATAGCCCTCTCTTTTGCATCCGCTTTTGTTCAAGGATTAAGTGCCATAATACTGGTTGAAGGATTGGTGGGTATCATTGGCCTTTCCCGATCCGATGCAAAAGATGCTGTTCCCATGCTGGAAATGGTCAGTTTCGGCCTCATCGCCCTGATTGGGTTGGTCTTGGTGAAACGCGGGGGGCAAGCGTTATGGCGACTCAATCGCTCTCATCATCATGAACATGAACATGAGCATCACCATACACACGAACATGACCACCACCATAGTGACCATGTCTGCACGACCTGTGGTCACAGCCACGCCCCCGACCCTTCGCTTTTAACACCAAAAAGCAGTTTAAAAGATGTTCTCGCCATCATCTTTTCCGTTGGTATTCGCCCGTGCAGCGGTTCCGTCTTGATGTTGATTTTTGCCGAGCTCATCGGCTTGAGATTTGCCGGGATTGCCGCAGTTATGGCGATTTCGCTTGGGACGGCTATTACGGTCAGCAGCCTTGCCTTTCTCGCCATTTATTTTCGCAAAACAGCCCTCTACATTGCCGAACGCCAAAGTGGATCCTTCATGCAAAACCTATCCCTTATTGCCGCTATCAGCGGGGGAGCATTTATCTTTGCCATCGGCCTGTCCTTGCTCTTGCAAGCCAGCCAGACGAGCCATCCTTTATTTTAGGTCTTACAGTTGGCGCACAGGCCACGAATTTCAACCGTCGTGCTTTTGGTTTTAAACTGACTGGCCTGTGCCCAATCCTGAAGCTGTGTCGAAATCACACTGTCACTAAATTCCGTCACCTGCCCACAGGCTTCGCATATGGCAAAAGCACAAAATCCACTGTGACAGTGAGGATCCCCATGATTACATGCGATAAACGCATTCACGCTTTCCAGACGATGAACCAATTCCATTTCAATCAATTTATCCAAAGCCCGATAAATTTGCAGCGGTGCACGCAAGCCATCTTCACGCAGGCTGTCCAATAACTCATAGGCACTTTGCGGCGTGCTGGATTTTTGCAATCGCCCAAAAACAAGTTCCTGATTTTTTGTTAGTTTCATGTTTAAGAACCCCTTTGAGACGGCATAGATAAACTCAGGACAAACAATAGCATAGCCGCAACCACAACAGAAGGGCCGGACGGCGTATCGTAATGCAACGATAAGAACAAACCACCCACAACAGCCACACCGCCAATCAACGATGACAGCAAAGCCATCATCTCCGGGGAGGGGGCAAATCGCCGTGCTGTCGCCGCAGGGATAATCAACAAAGACGTCACCAGTAAAATACCAACAATTTTAATCGCAATCGCCACAACGGCCGCCATCAATAACATAAAAATCAACTTGCTGCGTTGTGGGTTCAACCTTTCAACCTCCGCCAATTCTTCACTGACACTGGCAGCTAATAAGGGACGCCATGTCAGCCCCAATATGGCCAAAATCACACAGCCCCCGCCATATATCAGGGCAATATCGCCTTTGGAAACCGCCAAAATATCGCCGAATAAATACCCCATCAGATCAAGGCGCAACCACGCCATAAACGCCACCAAGACCAATCCAATCGCCAAAGTGGAATGTGATAAGATCCCCAGTAAGGCATCTGTCGGCAGGGTTTTCTTTTTCTGCAAAAACACCAATAATAAAGACACAAGCGCTGCGATACCAAATACCCCCAGCGTCATTGAAATATCAAACAAAAAGGAAAGCGCTACCCCAAGAAGGGCGGAATGGGCCATTGTATCGCCAAAATAGGCCATACGGCGCCAAACGACAAAGCACCCCAACGGCCCGACAATCAAAGCCAAGCCGACACCCGCGATTAAGGCACGCGTGAAAAAATCATCAAGCATGATCATGGCCTTCCCCTTCATTATGACAATGATCACTGACACTGCCATCCGCATGTAAAACGCGGCCATCCGATAAATGCGTGTGATCATGGTGATGTCGATAAATCGCGATAGATTCAGCCGCACGTGCGCCAAACAGGTCGCTGTATTGTTTACTAGACATCACACTTTGCGGGGTGCCGGTACAACAGACATGACCGTTCAGACACAAAACACGGTCCGTTTTTGCCATCACGACGTGCAGGTCATGTGAAATTAATAAAACCCCGCATCCAGTATCATCGCGAAAACGCCCAATCAGATCATAAAGGGCGGCTTCACCAGCGTAATCCACACCCTGAACCGGTTCATCCAGCACCAGTAAATCCGGTTTTCCAATAAAGGCACGGGCCAGAAGGGCACGCTGGAGCTCTCCACCGGAAAGATGTTGTACCAAGTCATCTGTACGCCCGTTTAATCCCACTTGATCCAACGCATCCTCAATTTGACTTGCATTGTAACGCGCCCCCAATGTCATCAGGCGACGAACGGTTAAAGGCAAAGTCGCATCGACGGAAAATTTTTGTGGAACATAACCGATACTTAAATCAGATTTGCGCCTGGTGCGCCCTTCATCTGCCTTTTCCAACCCGATCGCACATTTTACCGTTGTGCTTTTCCCGGAACCATTAGGGCCGATCAATGTCACGATTTCACCCGGTTTGACATATAAATCCACATTGCGGATCAACCAACGCCCTTGGCGATAAACGCCCGCGCCATCCAATGCAATCAGGTCCTGCTGTTGGGTATTCAAGGTAGATCACCTTCTCATTTTTTTCTGCTTGATCGGTCTTTTAGCATACGTTATATCATTACGTAAATATTGTTATAATATAACATTTCATTTAGGACTTCCCATGAAACGCCCTCTCTCTCTTGTCACTGCCCTTGCCTTTGCCACTTTTTCCCTCCCCGCTTTCGCGCTGGATGTTGCCGTCACCATCAAACCGTTACATTCTTTGGTTGCTGGTGTGATGTCTGGTGTCGGTGAACCAACCCTTATTGTGGGAGGTGCAGGTTCCCCCCATGATTATCACTTACGCCCATCCGATGCCCAAAACCTACAACAGGCCGATGTTATTTTCTGGATCGGGGACGAGCTGGAAACTTTCATGGAAAGCCCGTTAAAATCTTTGGGTCAAAAAGCCACCGTCGTCGCAATGGAAGATGCTGCCGGTCTTCACATGATTAAAAACCATGACGAGACCGACGACCACAAAGAAGAAGAACATCACGACCACGATGAACATGAACATCATCACGGTGAGATGGATATGCATCTCTGGCTGGATCCCCAAAATGCCAAAGCGATGGTCGGGAAAATTGCCCAAACCCTGATCCAGCGCGACCCGCAACACAAAGCCCAATACAGTGCGAACGCCGAAAAAATGCACGACCGTCTAGACCAAATGGCACATGATATCGGTCATCGACTGGAAAGTATTCACCACATTCCCTTTGTTGTGTTTCATGATGCCTATGCACATTTTGAATACCGTTTTCGTCTGAACATTGTGGCAAACGTCACCTTGTCACCAGAACGTATGCCTGGCGCCAAACATCTGGGCGAAGTCCGTCATACCATTCAGGATTCAAAAGCCGTTTGCGTCTTCAGCGAACCGCAATTCCAACCCAAACTCGTTCATACTGTTATTGAAGGCAGCAATGCAAAAGCTGGACAACTCGACCCGTTAGGGGCCACTCTTGAACCCGGAGCTGATATGTATTTCAAACTTATGGATAATATTGCGACTTCTCTTGAAAGTTGCTTGAAGTCTTGATCTTACATTCTGTCTTTTGAACTCTGAACTTTTTGTATAAGCTAGCGTCCTGATCACAAACTGGACGCTAGCTTTTTTCATGACGACGCCCCCTGCTCTTGATTTCCACAAATTGCCCCCGCAAGAAAAAGCACAACTGCTTTTTCAAAAAGCCGTGCGCCTGCATGAAGCCAACCAACTGGACGAAGCTCTTAAATATTACACACAGTGCACCCAGATGGATGCAACCTTTGCTGATGCCTATAACAATATGGCGGTGGCCTTACGTAAACTAGGACGTTTTTCTGCAGCCCTGACCTGTTACAAACGATCCCTTGCCATACGCCCAAATCATGGAGCGACCTATTCCAATATGGGCAACGTCTTGAATGATCTTGACCGCGTAGAAGAGGCCCTTGCAGCCCATACAAAAGCCATCGAGCTGATGCCAAATGATCTTCTGTATCTTTATAACACCGCCTTGGTCTTGCGCGATGCGGGGAAATGTCAGGATGCCATCACCCTCTTCAATAAAATTCTAAAAATCGACCCTAATTATAAGAATTGCCGTTGGGACCGTGCGCTCACTTATCTGATGTCCGGTGATTTCGAAACCGGTTTTGGTGAATATGATGCCCGTTGGTCCCTTGATCGCAGCCCGCCCCGCACCTTCACCCAACCACGTTGGAATGGTGAGGCCTTAACCGATTGCACATTATTCATTCACCGTGAACAAGGCTTTGGTGATGCCATCCAATTTGCTCGCCTGCTTCCCACCCTTAAAGAAAAATTCGGCGGCACCATTATTTTAGAAACCCCGCCTGAGCTAATGCGCCTATTTGAACAAATTGACGGGGTGGATCAATTGGTCCTCAGTGGGCAGGTGCCCCCTGCATTTGACTTCTGGGTTCCATTGATGAGCTTGGGGCATATTCTGGGTATTCGTGAAAACTACATCCCCGGCACACCACCTTATTTACACAAACCGGACAAACACCCCCTTCAACTTCGCCCTGCACCCAAGGGGGGGATGAACATCGGCATTGTCTGGGCTGGCAGTCCAACCCATCAGAATGATCGCAGACGATCTGTTCCTCTTGACCTCTTTCTCCCGCTGGCCAATGATCTACACACCACATTGCTCAGCCTGCAAAAAGGGCCTGCCTGCAAAGATTTGATTACGACAGGGGCCAATTGCATGATCATCGACACAGGCAAAGATTTAAAAGATTTTGCCGATAGTGCCGCACTTATCGACCAACTGGACCTTGTTGTCACCGTCGATACCTCTGTGGCTCATTTAGCCGGGGCTATGGGCAAAGAAGTCTGGGTCTTATTGCCGTTCACCCCCGATTGGCGCTGGATGTGGCACAGAAGCGATAGCCCATGGTACCCCAATATGCGCCTTTTCAGGCAGGATCACCCTGGTGATTGGGAAGGTTGTTTCAGAAAACTTTATCGCGCGCTGGATGAAAAACGTCTGCGCCTGATGCGCAATAGAGATACCGACCCCGCATAACCATAGATTATCACACGCTGCGAAAGACGTAACTTGCAGTCGCGCAACGCCCTATTTTACAAGACATATCCCCCTGTCAAACGGGAGATTGCATTTACAATTTCATTTTCTTGCATGATAATTTTCCCTTAAGAGAATTTCTGTATAATGCAGAAAGGCTTGAAAGAGGTAAGATAAAGATGTCCGACGGCGGGACCATCAAAAAATTTAAAGACGGCGAAATTATTTTTAATGAAGGCGAAGCCAGCGGCGCTGCCTATGTCATCATTAAGGGTGCTGTTGAGCTGACCAAAAACAGCAAACACGGTGCCGTGCGTCTTGCCAACTTGAAAGTTGGTGAGCTATTTGGTGAAATGGGCATCATTGACGCAAGCCCCCGCAGTGCCACAGCCCGTGCCGTCGGGCCATCGACACTCAAAGAAATACAGCCGGAAAATTTGCTGAAAGGCATTCAAACCGATCCTGACCTTTCCTCCAAAGTCATGTCAAAACTGGTGGAACGCCTGCGCGCTGCCGATGAAATGCTGGCCAAAGCAGGCATTTCATCCAAAGTCACGTCGCCCTCACATGACCCCACAAAACCTGCTGGTGGTCCGCAAAAGAAAAAAGGATTCTTTTCACGCTTATTCAGTGCAGACAAAGGGCGTCAGGCCACATTTGAAATTTTGCTCGCCGATTTTCATGATGACCCGGACAATCAAATCACCGAAGCCTTCTTTGAAAGCTTGAAAACATTAGCTCAACGTTTGAGCGGTACACATATTAATATCCGCCGCACCGAATCGCCTTTTGCCTTGAATGATTTCAATGACAACCCAATGGTTTGGGGACAGATGAAATCAACCGCCCAGCGCTGGCTCAACGAACTGGATGGTGACCTGCTGGTCTGGGGACAGGCGCGAAACAATGCCCAAACCGTTCACTTGCGACTGGCACAGTTACACCCTTTGCGCCACGAACGCGCCGGCAGCATATTGCCCTGCGATGGCATTGATATGCCCAGCGAACTGGACGATACCCTTGCCCCTTACCTTTACGGTGTTGTTCTTGCAGGCCTGATCCCGTCCAATAAAACCCAACTCGAATGTATGGAAAGCTTGCTGGAAAGCGCGTTAAGCGATGCGCGTCCCGCCTTGCAAAAACGCATGCGTGAATTAAAAACACCGCAACAAGCCCGCTTTGAAACCGGACTGGCCAACCTGATGGCCTCTTGCGGGTATTTCACAAAAAAAACCATCTATCTGAAAGAAGCTGAAGAAACCTATCTCAAGGTTTTACGCTCCATCCGGCGTGGCTCCGGCGATCTGTGGGAAGGGATTGTCCATCGCCATCTTGCCTATACGCAAAACAGCTGGTTTGAAATGGGTGGGGAGAAAAACCTGCTTGAGGCGGCTATTGAATCTTTACGCGAAGCCAGTCGGGTCTTTGAAAAAAGCGCCTTTCCAACCGAATGGGCGGATCTACAGGCCATGATCGGGCAATTGCTTTACAAAAAAGATCAAATTGGGGATGACGATAACGCCCTTCAGGAATCGATCTCGGCTTATCAAAATGCTTTGCAGGTTTTTACAGCTTCCGCCACCCCGCAACGCTGGGGGGAAGCCAAACATCACCTGGCCCGCGCCCTGCAATTGTTAGGCAGTCAGCGCGGTGATCTGGATATGATTGCCCGCTCTGCCGAGGCTTGCCGCGAAGCCCTTGCTGTGCGCAGCAAAACCCATACCCCCATGTTGTGGGCCGCAACGCAAAATAATTTGGGGTCCGCCTTGTTTATGCTCTGTCAAAAAACAAGGAAACCGGAAACTGCCGATGCCGCCGTCAAAGCGTTTCAGGCCGCCTTAGACGTTTACGAAGCCCGCAAAGCAACTAAATTGGCACAAGTGACCCAGAAAAATCTAACACGCGCACAAGAAGTCGCCATTGATCTTGGCCCCTTGCTTGAAACACAAGATCCAACAAACACAGAGAATTTCACACTGGAAGACTTTGATGACAGTACCGAAACAGCGGCTGAAGAGGAGACATTGCGCGAAGAATAAAATTATAAAGACGCAAAATTGTCCCTGAAGGTGCGCTTTCTCTAAAAGCAACAAAACCCCAAGGCGTTAACCTTGGGGTTTTGAAAGTGGCGCGCCCAGAAGGAGTCGAACCTCCAACCGCCTGATTCGTAGTCAGGTACTCTATCCAGTTGAGCTATGGGCGCTTATTTTATTTACCGTCCCGGAAGAACCGTTGGGCAACCCCTTGTGGGGTGGCGCGGAAAGTAGCGATATGAAGGTCATCGGTCAAGAGGAAAAATGCACTTTTTTTCAAAAAAATTACATTCTGGGTTAAATATCCTTAGGAGATTGCAAAAAAACACAAATACGCCCTTGTCGCCTATGGTTTATTTAGGGTAAGATTTGCCCGCATTTAACTGGGGGGAACCAAGGGCTTACCTCAGGGGAAATCAACAAATCATAGAGTTCGGTAGTATCCTCTGCCGAATTTGAGACTTAAAACAAAGGTAGCCGTACACTATGGTTCTTAAGTGGTCAAAGGCAGGGATTGTTGTAACAACGCTCGCGTTGTCTGCGTGCTCTTTTACAGAAGAGGCATTATGGCCTTCCCTGACAGGGGAAGACCCGGCAGAAAACACTGCTACGTCTGAACAAGCTGCGCAAGGTGACGCAGCTAGTCAATCAATTGCCAGCACGGGTCAGCCCGTCCTCGGTACAACGAATTTCGATCCCGCCCCTGTGACACAGGGTGAAGCAACGGGCACGTTTGTTGGCAAAAAAGTCGTGAGCATGCGCGGTGAACTGGCACAGTTGATCGACCAGATCCGCGTCCACAACGGCGAATTGCAGGCATTACGTGGGAAAACGGTTCAGGATTCGCAACGTTATCACGGCACCGTCGCCGCCATTAACGCGCGTTTACAGGTCGGCACCACCCCCGGTAACCCGATCCTGGTTCAACAATTCAACAGTTCACTGAGCGATCTGGATCGTATCAGCAGCGACATTGCGCAAATGAGCTCTCTGGCACAAAAAGTCGCCGAAGACTCTGCCATGTCAGCTTATATGCTGGAATCTGTTCAGTCTGCTTTCGGTTTGTCCGGTGCCGTCGATGAAGATCATCGTCAGTTGGCAATTTTGCAGGACGAGGTCAATCAAACCGTTGTTTTGATTGAACGCCTCCTCAAAGAAGTCACCGAAGATGTACGTCGCCAAACAAACTATGTTGCTGCTGAACGCGCCAACCTGAACGCACTGGCTGCTGGCGTCAAAGCCGGTGAAATTTACGGTGCATCCCTGTCCAACCGCATGAGCGGGACAGCAACAGGCATTACATCCAGCATTACACGTCCAAGCTTCCAACGCAGCGCGCTGCCGACAAACCGTCGTCCGCTTGTTGTCATTCGCTTTGACCGTAATAAAGTCAACTATCAGCAAGCGCTGTACACAACTGTCAGTCAGGTTCTTGATCGTCGCCCTGATGCGACCTTCGATCTAGTGGCCATTACACCGCAACAAGCTGCGGTCGGGCAACAAGCACTCGGCTCCACACAAGCGCGTCGTCAGGCAGAACAAGTTCTGCAAAGCCTGACTGAAATGGGCCTTCCGCCTAGCCGCGTAGCCTTAAGTGCAAGCACAAGCCGTACGGCACAGTCTAACGAAGTACATCTATACTTGCGCTAAGACAATTGACCACACGTAAAAAAGCCGATCCGATTAAAAAAATACGGGTCGGCTTTTTTATCTTCTTTGACTTGACCGATCGTTCAAGTTATTAGAAGGGGCATTTTACGTAGAAAATTGAAGGTAAGTCATGACCTCCTTGGAAGACGATATCGTTTCAGAAGTAGTTTCGTGGGCTGAAGTCCATAAAGATACACGTGCCCTTGCCCGTCAAATTCATAAAAAGGGTACATTCAAAGGCATTATCGCGATCACACGCGGCGGCCTGATCCCGGCAGCTATTATGGCCCGTGAGCTGGGTGTTAAACTGATCGAAACCGTTTGCGTCGAGGCTTATCGCGACGATGCCGCAGAATTGAGCGGTTCCGTCAATGTCATGAAAGAAGCCAGCATGGCGGGTGACGGCGAAGGCTGGCTCATGATCGACGATCTTGTCGATACAGGGACAACAGCCAAAGCCGTGCGCGAAATGATGCCGAAAGCCTTCTTCGTAACCCTATATGCCAAACCGGAAGGTCGTCCTTTGGTTGACAGCTTCGTCAAAGAAGTTGCCCAAGAAACATGGGTCTTCTTCCCTTGGGATACCCAGTTACAATACAGCAAGCCGATCGGAACCGACAAAGGTTGATCGAACGCCCTTTGCCTAAAGAATAAGAAACCTCCGCTCAGACATTACTGTGCGGAGGTTTTTATTGTATGCGCACCCAAAGTGAACCTGCTATACTTCTGATATGAAAATCTGCTTGTTCCTTGTGGCACTTCTTGCGTCTTTTCCGGCATTTGCAAATCCCATTTTACCCGATGGTTTTCGCCTGAAAACCTTTGCCTATGTCCCTGGTGCACGCACACTTGTAGGTGTCCCGGAATTGGGTATCGTCTTTGTCGGGACTCGTGAAACCGCTATTTATGCGATTTTGGATGTAAATCGAGACGGAGAAGCGGAAGAAGTACGCCTGCTCAGTAATAACTTCATTGTCCCAAATGGCTTGGCATGGAAAAACGGTTTTCTCTATGTGATCGAACAGCACCGGCTGGTCCGCTATAAAATCGGCACCCAACTGCCCAAAGAACTACCAGAACCCGAAGTCCTTTTTGATCAATTCCCAAACAAACGCTGGCATGGTTGGCGGTACGGGGTCTTTGGACCAGACGGTGGCCTTTATGTCAGCATTGGCGCACCTTGCAACATCTGCCGCATCCGGGGAATAGAAGGCACCATTTTACGTTTTGATCCCGATACATGGGTCCCCGTTGTCTTTGCCCACGGTGTGCGTAACAGTGTCGGCTTAGCCTTTGATCCCATCACCCGTGATTTATTTTTTACCGATAATGGGGCCGACAATATGGGAGATGACATCCCTGCCGATGAATTAAACCGCGCGCCAGTCGCAGGTTTACATTTCGGTTATCCCTATTTCGGTGGCGGACAATCCCGCATCAGCGACTTTATCAATGAAACACCACCGGCAAATCGCCCCCCCGTTCATGCCTTTCAGGCACACGTGGCTCCATTGGGAATCGAATTTTACACCGGAAACCGTTTCCCCGAACGTTATAATCACGGGCTTTTCGTTGCCCAACATGGTTCATGGAATCGCAGCACCCCTGTTGGGTATCGCATTTCCTTTCACCCCTTTGATGAACGCGGTAATATTTCAGGGGAAGAAGCCTTTATCGACGGCTTCCTTGGTGAAAACGATCACCCCATCGCCCGCCCTGTCGATCTGGAACAATGGGCCCACGGGCGTCTGTTGATTTCAGATGATTCCGAAGGAGCCGTCTTTATTCTTGATTATGAAGAATAAGGGATAACACCAATTACAGGCCCATGCGCCATCACTAATCCGCCATAAAGAACAAGGGCGAGAAGCCAACGCCACCATCCAATATGCGGCCAGCCTTTTTTGACGCAATTTTGTAAATCCAGCCAAACCTCCATCCCCATTTTGCATTGTCTTTTCTTATTTAGAGAAATCGGGCCATAAAGACTAAGCCCCCCCATCAAACCAAAAAAGAGAACAGAAGCCACGTCCCCATTGGGTAAAATATGAACAAACGACCAAAGTGCAAAGGCCCAAAAAGCCGGATGTTTCGTCAGGGCAACAATGCCGGGGTGGTCCGGGTCAAAGTTTTTACCACCCAATCCCAAAGAAAACGGATTCGGCTGTGAAAACGTACAAACCAAAAGCAAGCAAACCCAAAACATGACGAATAAGACGGTATGGCGCATCCATTCGCTCATCATCCAAAGTTCGATATAAGGGGCTTGCTGATAGCTATAGATCAACCAAACGAACAAGGCCAGGCTGACCAATCCATAAACGGACATAAAGGTCCGTTCCCCCATTTTCGCCACCACACCATTACGCAGTGGTGCATAGGATGGAATGATATGCGCAGCCAAAAAGACCGCAACACTGAACAAAAGATCCGACATAATCTTTGCAAAGCTCCTTTCGGGTCGTTAGGCTAGGGATACTGATATAAAATAAAGGAAATATTATGGCCAACAATGCTGAACTTGCTGCGAAACTTTTACGCGCGGCATCCAACTTCTTTCGGGCAATTGCAGATCAAAACCCGGAACTGAAAGAACAGATGTTGACCAATGCAGACGCCTGCGAATTAATCGCAGATCGTGTTGAAGTTGACCCCCTTGGTGTACCGGCAGACGAGGCCGAAAGTCCCAACTCCCCCGAACAGCTAAATTAGTTTTCTAAACTGCTGTACGATTTCAGCGTAAATATCGCGTTTAAACGGCACAATCAAATCGACGATTTGATCCAATGCCACCCATTGCCAACGGGCAAATTCCGGGTGTTCTGTTTCTATATTGATGTCGCTATCGTTTCCTTCGAAAGCAAATGCAAACCAGACTTGTTTTTGTCCACGATATTTACCTTTCCAGACTTTCCCGATTAACTCGTCTGGTAAATCATAAGTCAGCCACCCTTCGGTCCGCCCTAAAAAGCGGGCCTTCTTGGTGCCGATTTCTTCTTCAAGTTCCCGCAGTGCTGCCGTTTCGGGATCTTCCCCTTTATCTATTCCACCTTGCGGCATTTGCCATGCATCCGGCGTATCCAGCCGCTCTGCCACAAAGACTTTACCTTCAGAATTAATCAGACAAATTCCGACACAAGGACGATAGGGTAAATCCTTTTTTTTCTTCTTATTGACCATTTCAGGATTTTTGCCTTCCCGCCAAGAAACTCATAGGGGTCAATTGCACACCTTGGTCTTGCAAGCTCCCGGCCCATGTCTTCAAACTTTCCAGACTATTGGGGGTCGCATGCATCATGGCAACCGTCATACCTTGATTTTTAGCGACCGCTGCCAATGTTTCAAGTTGTGCCCGTATCCGTGTTTGGGGCACATCAGTCTCCACCTTAGTGTTGGCGATTGCGCGGGCCAACTGCATTTGGTCTGCCATTTCCAACGAAACACTTCCTTGTGCTGTGCGGGGGTCCATAAAAAACAGACCACGGGCTTTCAATTCCCCCAACACCGGGGCCATCGCTTTGGCATCACGTAAAAAACGTGTTCCAAATTCACCGATAAATCCGGTATAGCCTTGCGCCTGTCCCATAATCAGGCTTAATAATTTCAGGTTCTCGTCCGGCTTTTTTGAAGTCATCATGGCCAATGGCCCTGGGTCATCCACCGGGAAACTTTCCGCTTCCATCGGTAATTCCAATAAAACCTCATGCCCCATTGCACGGGCTTTTTCCACCCATTGTTTCACCCCTCGTCCATAGGGGCTAAAGGCCAGTGTTGCATCTGCCGGTGCATGATCGATGACGGCTTGCGTCAAACTTTCACTCATACCCAGCCCCGTGATGACAAGACCGATCATGGGTTTACTTGGATCACCACCAAAGGGACGGGCATATGTTTTCCAGGATTCACGACCATCTTCTGAAATAATCGGCAGCAAACCTTCTTGTGTTTGTTCCAACAACTTCCCGTCGACACCTTGGGCAGGCCCTTGTGCGGCCTTTGGGGTTCCCAACCCAGCTACGGCCTGCGGCAAAACAGCCGGGATCATAACACCGACCTCACCAACAGCGGCTGTTGATAACGGTGCGTCCAGGTTTTCTGCGTTATAGCCCCCCATATTCCCACCCATAGGAGCTGGATTAGATGGAGCATTCGACAAGGCAGCGCCAGCTGTCAATTTACCAGTTGCAGCAGCACCTGCTGTCAGTTTTGCGCCCCCCGTCACACCGCCTGCCGTCAATTTTGTTTGCGGTGTCAAACCGGATGTTGCCTGTTGTTGCAGGGCCAAACCAACCGCTGTTCCCACACCACCGGATTTTGTTGCTTCGGCCTCTGCCATGTTCGCATCATCGCCATCAGACATAAAATACCATGTCCCACCGCCGATAGCCGACAGCCCCAACAATGCCGCAACACCAACGATCGCCAGCTTTTTTTTGTCTTTCAGCAGCTCTTTAAATTTGGATGCCCCACCGCCTTCATCATAATCAAAATCGTCTTCGAGATCGAAGTCATCATCATAATCTGTGGGGGCGGGAACGCCGCTTTCCCCACTGGGCATATCGTCATCTTCATCCAGATCAAAGTCGTCGAGAGTGTCGTCGGCCATGTCAGTTACTTTCCATTATTCTTCCGTGGTACGCGGCATTTCAGAATAAAGGGCAATCCCGGCAATCAGGTCGAGCGCACGACTCAGCTGATAATCTTCCGGTTTTTCTTCTGCCTTATCCTTACCGTTACGTTCGGCTTCAACTTTCTGTTGTCGTTCTTCTGCATTCTCATCCGTATTTTCAAGAGAGCCACGTAAATCCGCTTCGCGTGTTCCCGCACCAGTACCTATTTTTTCAATACGGGCAATTTCAACCTTAATATCGGGCTCGATCCCAACCGCCTGAATAGAACGCCCTGATGGCGTGTAATAACGCGCCGTTGTCAAACGCATTGCCCCATTGGTCCCCATCGGAATAATGGTTTGAACGGACCCTTTGCCGAAAGAACGCGTCCCTAAAATCAGGGCACGGGCATGATCCTGTAAAGCGCCGGCAACAATTTCAGACGCAGATGCCGAACCACCATTAATCAACACCACAATCGGCAAACCATCCGCAATATCGCCAGGACGGGCATTAAAACGTTGAATATCTTCTACCCGGCGAGAACGCGTCGAAACAATTTCGCCTTGGTTCAAAAACGCATCCGAAACAGAAATCGCCTGATCCAGTAAGCCGCCCGGATTGTTTCGTAAATCCAGAACAAGCCCTTTCAATCGATCACCCTTTTCTTCATTAAAGGCATCAACCGCTTTTTTCAGACCCAGTTCCGTCTGCTCGGTAAAGCTTGTAATGCGGATATAACCAACATCGCCTTCCAAACGGTGGCGCACAGACGGCACCTTGATCACAGCACGCGTAACGGTCACATCAAATGGCTTTTCCCCGTCTCTGCGAATCGTCATCGTCATATCGGCACCAACCGGACCGCGCATTTTATCAACGGCCTGATTAAGTGTTAATCCATTGACCGGTTGACCATCCAAATGACTGATTAAATCACCAGCCTTAATGCCCGCTTTAAAAGCCGGTGTTTCATCAATGGGGGAAATCACTTTAATCAATCCGCTCGGGTCCATAGAAACCTGAATACCTAAACCACCAAACTGCCCTTTGGTTTGAACTTGCATATCTTTGAAATGATCGGCATTCAAGAAACTGGAATGGGGATCAAGAGAGCTCAGCATCCCTTGAATAGCGGCTTCTATGATTTCTTGGTCGGTTTTTTCTTCCACGTAATCTGTGCGGACTTTTTCAAAAACATCACCGAACAAGTCGAGAAGTTGATAAGTCTTACTCGGATCATCCTTCTTGACTTCTTGTGCCCCAAGTTGGGTCGCCAACAAAAATGTGCCTAAGAAAGCGATCGTTGTGGAAAATCGAATGGTCATCCTTGCGCCTTTGCATTGCGTTGCCGGATCCATGGCAACGGATTGATCGGTGCGCCATTTTTGCGCAGTTCAAAATAGAGAGGGTCATCATTGGATTTATCCGCCGACATGGTTCCAACAGGTTCTCCTGCCAAAAGCCATTGTCCCACAGATACATCAATACGATCCATCCCAGTCAGTAGTGTATGATATCCTGCGCCATGATCAATGATTAACAGCTGTTTATACCCCCGAAAAGGGCCTGCAAATGCAATTTGACCGTCATAAGTGGCAACAACCCGTGCCCCACGCCGGGTTTGAAAGCTAATTCCCTTGTGTTTGCCCCCCAATTTTTCACGCTGTCCAAATTGCATGACAATTGCGCCACTGGCCGGACGTGTCAAATTTCCTTTGGATTTTGTAATCGGTTTTCCGCTGGGTGGCTTGCCTAGCACAATTTCCAAACCGTTATCATCTTCATCCACTTGTGGTGTATCGGGTTTACGCGGCGGTGTTGCGGCCTTGATTTTAGCTTGGCGTTTTTTCTCACGCTCAATTTCATTTAACAAATTCCGTAATGAATTTGCTTTTTCGCTCAGCTTCGTAATACGTTGTCCTGCCGCTTTACTATCGGCAAGATATTTCACGCTCAGGGCTTTTTTATCCTCAATCAACGCATTCAAGCGGCGGCGTTCATCCTCAAGATCACGATTGGCGAACCCAAGTCGCTTTTTCTGATCTTCCAATTTTTCACGCTTTTGCGCATACCCTTCGACCTCGTTGCGCAAAGCCTCGGCCTGCGCCTGAATATGCGGCACGATCGAACGTAATAAAATCGCACTGCGGACCATATCAGCCGGGGGCTGCGGCAAGGCAATAATGGCTTCGGGCGGGTTCAACGCCATACGCTGCAATGCCATTAAGGTTTCCACAGATTGTCCATGGCGTTCTTCCAGAACTTTTCTGGCTTGCTTTTCTTCAAGGGTAACTTCCGCCAACGCCTTTTCCAAGCGTGTCACATTGGCTTCACGTTGCTGAACAGATTGTGACAGGGCAATCAGTTCGGCCCGCAGGGCGGAGGCTTCTTTTTTGAGTTGTTCAGATTTCAGGCGGAAATCCGTTTTATTTTGCTCACTGGTTTTAATATCGTGCTCAATACGACGCAACTCATCTTGTTGGTTGGCAGCCTCACTGGTAATCGGAATTGCCCATAAGAACAATGCCAAACACCCTGTTAAAGTTTTGCGATATTTATTCCGCTGCACGAAGTCCTGCACCTTTGATCAAAGAAGTCCCCGTCATTTGTGCTGGTTGCGGCAATCCCATCAAC
This sequence comes from Terasakiella sp. 4MB5A, assembly GCF_050058155.1. Classification (GTDB taxonomy): domain Bacteria; phylum Pseudomonadota; class Alphaproteobacteria; order Rhodospirillales; family Terasakiellaceae; genus Terasakiella; species Terasakiella halodenitrificans. The sequence goes on from NZ_CP188815.1 coordinate 3,447,785, forward strand.
TGCAATAAAGTCGGTGCCACATCAGACAGCGCCCCTTCGGACAATTCTTTCACGTCGCCTGGCGCATTGATTAAAATCACCGGCACCGGATTTAGGGTATGTGCCGTATGTGGCTGCCCACTTTTTTCGTCTTTCATCATTTCCGCATTGCCATGATCAGCTGTAACAAACATCGCACCACCGGTCTTTTTGATAGCCGTTTCCAAACGGGCAAGGCAGTTATCAACCGTTTCTGCCGCTTTAATCGCTGCGTCCAAAACACCCGTATGACCGACCATGTCCCCATTGGCGTAATTCACAACAATCAAATCGTATTTTTCACTTTCAATGGCACCAACCAATTTATCGGTTAATTCCGGGGCCGACATTTCCGGCTGCAAATCATAGGTCGCAACTTTTGGGGACGGAACCAAAATACGATCTTCACCTTCAAAGACCTGTTCTTCACCGCCATTAAGGAAGAATGTCACATGTGCGTATTTTTCAGTTTCAGCAATACGCAATTGCTTCAAACCAGCCTCTGCAACCACTTGACCCAGAATATTTTGTAATTTTTCCGCCGGGAACAAGGCCGTCATAAACCCGTTATGATGATTGGAATATTCCACCATGCCTGTTTTAGCAGACCACGAAACCGTCTTTTCACGCACAAAACCGTCAAAAGCTGGATCTGCAAGGGCTGACAAAATTTCACGGGCACGATCGGCGCGGAAATTTGCCATCAACAACGCATCGCCGTCTTCCATTCCGGCATAATCCCCGATAATGGTTGGCAGCACAAATTCGTCTGTTTCGTCTTTGGCATAAGATTGCGCAATCGCTTGATCGGCACTATCGGCTGTTTCACCGGTTGCACAAACCATTGCAACGTATGCTTTGGACACACGGTCCCAACGTTCATCACGGTCCATCGCGTAGAACCGCCCGCTGATCGTCACAATTTTTACATTTGCACAATCGGCAATATCATTTTCAAATGTCGCCACATAGTCACGTGCACTGCTGGGTGGTGTATCGCGTCCATCCAAAAAGGCGTGAATGCGCACGGCTATTCCTTGCGCGTCCAACGTCTTGGCAAGAGCCACCATATGATTTTGCGAAGAATGCACTCCACCTGGTGAGAGCAAGCCCATCATATGACAAACCCCGTCGCTTTTTTTCAAAGAAAGGGCAAGTTCTTTCATCGCATCGGTTTTACCCAATGCATTTTCAGCAACCGCCTTGTCAATACGGGGCAAATTTTGCATCACGATGCGACCTGCACCCAAATTCATGTGACCAACTTCAGAATTCCCCATCTGACCGCTAGGCAAGCCGACATTTTCAGCGGACGCATTTAAGCGTGTTGTCGGGCATTCCCGATAAAGGCGATCCCACGTTGGTGTGTTTGCCAGCGCAATCGCATTGTCATTCTGTTCGCTACGTTCTCCCCAGCCATCCAAAATACAAAGAACGGTCGGGCGGGGTGTCAAAATCTCGGTCATTGTCGGTCTTCAAGTCTGAATAAAAGAAACAGGGGGTGTAATTTATGTGGGTCGCCCCTGCAAAAAAGCCAGCAAAAACGGCTTTTATACGGGAGACGACCCACAAGAATTCATTTCAAATCGAAACGTAACGCGACTTAACGTCCGCCTGCTTCGATTTCTTTCAGGCTCTTTTCAGCACGAAACGCTTTTTCAATCGAGTCTTGTGCCCGTGTTACCATATTTTTCAAGGTATCCACAAACCCACGCATATCGTTGGCAACGTTTGTAAAGGTATCTTCGTACTGGCCTGCCGTTGCAGCCTCAATCGCCATATTAGTCGCGATGGAATTCGACCGGGAGACAACTTCAGCAATGCGTTTTGCCTGATCGTTCAGATACTTCACACCACCATTGTCATCATTGAATTTTTGCAAAGCATAGGCCACCGCATCCATTTCCGTGCTATACTGCGCCTCATCATAATCATATTCAGAACCATCTTCATGATGCCCGTCATATTCTTCATGAGATGCAGCGTCAGCCTGTTCAACGCTCTGTTCTACAGCTTCTGTTTCGTCACCTTCTTCAAACGCTTCAATCTTTTTCATTTCCAGATTGATTTGTTCAAGACGGTTCACCAACTCCCGGGTATATTGGGTCAGGGCGCGGATAGATACACCATAGGTACCCGCACGACCAGCCGCCAATTCTGCATTCAACGACAAGATACGCATGTCTTCAGCGACATCACCTAAGCCTTGAAATGCCTCGAACGTGTTACGGCATTGTTGGAAAAGTTCATGCTGATAGTGCGACACCTGACGGTCTGGCGCATCCAACGTATATGAGCTTAATGTATCTTGCATTTTTATCGCTATGCCCCTTATTGCTGAAAGTCGTTTCTCAATTTATAGGGATTATGCCTCGTTTCGTCAAAACCGCAAATGTCTTTATTGCACAAAAGTGAATAAAGTGACGAAAAAGAATGAAAAAAGGGAAAGGGAACAAATCCCAAGCGTCCGAATTAAACTCACAACGACAGATTTAGGTTAAATTTGAAAATCAGTCCCGATGATAGGGATGACCGGACAGAATCGCATCGGCACGAAACAATTGTTCCGCCAACATTGGGCGCACCAGCATATGAGGCCACGTCATCGCCCCGAAACTGATCAACAGATCGGCACGTTGGCGGACCGTTTCATCCAGACCATCCGCGCCGCCGATAATAAACGCGATATCGCCAACACCCCGGTCCTGCCATTGACCAATTTTACCTGCGAAATCACGGCTTCCCATCGTCTTGCCCCGTTCATCCAGCGCAACAACCACCGCCCCGTTTGGGACCGCATTTAACAACAGATCGGCTTCAGCCTGTTTCAGTTCAGGTCCTGAAAGTTTTTTGCGCACATCCAGTTCTTTGAGAACCGGTGCAGGCCGCATGCGCGCACAATAGGTATCGAAGAGGTCTTTTTCAGGCCCCTTCTTCCACTTGCCCATCGCAATGATATGGCAACGTGCCTGCATGGCACTTAACCGATATGTTCGGAATTTTCTTCGCTGGCCCCGCTTTCCGGCATGGACACATTCCACATCTTTTCAAGATTGTAGAACTCGCGGACTTCAGGGCGGAAAAGATGAACAATCACGTCAAACGCGTCGATCACGACCCAATCGCCTTGTTCTTTCCCTTCGGCAAACAGCCCTTTCAGACCTTCTGCCTTAAGTTTTTCCATCAAATGTTCCGCCATCGCGACAACTTGACGCTGGGATGTACCGGACGCAATAACAAGGTGATCGGCAATGCTGGATTTCCCCGCCAAATCAATGGTAACGATATCTTTCGCCTTGTCGTCATCAAGGGAGGTGACAGCCAATTCCAAAATTTCCTTGGAAGTCATCTGGCCGTTTTGTTTGCGTGCTATGGTCCTAGTCCTTCATTTGTTTTCGAATCTCGCTCGCTGATATCGGCATTCCGCGAATGGGTAAAAAAACCCAGGACGGAGGCGTTTTACCTTTTAAAACAGATGCTTTACGATCAGACAATCTGCAATGTGCAAAACGTTGTGCCGCCAGCGACGACAGCGCCCTTAAAGCATAGGACGGACGGTGAAAAATGGCAATCCCGCAGGTACCAAAGATTTTCTGCCAATCCTTCCAGCGATGAAAGCTCGCCAGATTATCGGCACCCATAATCCAGACAAAACGAATATTGGGATATCGTCGCTTCAATGCTACAAGCGTATCGGCGGTATAGCGGGTGTTGAGTTGCGTTTCAAGTGTTGTAATCTGAATCCGCGAATTGCGCACCACTTTTTGCGCCGAAGCGACCCTTTGGGCAAGCGGTGCCATCCCTTTTGTCGGCTTTAGCGGATTTTGCGGACTGACCAGCCACCAGACATGGTCGAGCTTCAATTTACGCAAAGCCAACTCGGAAATATAAACATGGCCTGAGTGAGCCGGATTAAACGACCCACCCAAAAGGCCAACTGTCATTTTCGTTTGCGGTCCAAAAGACGGAAGTGCCATTCTAAATATTTACGGACGGCACTGACCGTCACCGCGCACCTTATATTTAAAGCTGGTAAGCTGTTCGACACCAACCGGACCACGCGCATGCATTTTGCCCGTGGAAATACCGATTTCCGCCCCCATGCCAAATTCCCCACCATCAGCAAATTGTGTGGAGGCATTCAGGACGCAAATCGCACTATCCACCCGATTGAGGAAGTTTTCCGCCGTTGCACCATCTTCGGTAATGATGCAATCGGTATGATGAGAACCATAGGTGTTGATATGGCTCACTGCCTCATTTACATCCCCCACAACCTTAATAGACAGAATGGCATCGAGATATTCTGTGCCCCAGTCTTCCTCACTTGCAGGTTTAATCCGGCTATCCACGGCGCAAGCTTCCGCATCACCACGCAGTTCACACCCGGCATCAATCAAATCATTGACGATTGCCCCAAGATGGCTATCGACCACGCCACGATTGACAAGCAAGGTTTCTGTCGCCCCGCAAATTCCGGTTCGACGCATTTTGCCGTTTACAACAACCTTGCGCGCTTTTTCCAGATCGGCGGCTTCATCCACATAGATATGGCAAATCCCGTCGAGGTGCTTGAACAAGGGAATTTTCGATTCGCGTGTAATACGTTCAATCAAGCCCTTACCCCCACGCGGGACGATCACGTCGATGACATCGGACATGGTCAACATTTCACCAACAGCGGCGCGATCTGTTGTCGGGATCATTTGAATGCAGGTCTTGGGCAGGCCCGCCTGATCAAGGGCCTCAACCAGACAATCCATAATCGCATGGCTGGAATGAAAGCTTTCCGACCCGCCCCGCAAAATCGCCACATTGCCCGACTTTAACGACAAAGCACCGGCATCCGCCGTTACATTGGGACGGGATTCGTAAATAATGCCGATTACCCCTAAAGGTACGCGCACGCGCGCGATGTTTAAACCATTGGGTCGATCCCATTCAGACATGACTTCACCGACCGGATCAGGCAATTGTGCAATGGCTTCCAACCCTTTGGCCATTGCTTCGACCCGGGCATCATCCAGCATCAGACGATCCAGTAAGGAACTGCTTAGACCCTTTTGCTCGCCGGCTGCCATATCCTTGGCGTTGGCCTGCTTGATCTTATCGGTATTGATGCGCAAAAGCGCAGCTGCTTTTAACAGCGCATCGTTTTTTTGCTCAGTTGGGGCAACAGACAGTTCCAAAGCGGCCGCTTTCGCATTTTGGCCGAGGTCTGTCATGATTGCCTTGATATCTTGAGCTTCTTGCGCTGTCATTGCACTAAATCCTTCAGGTTAAATAAAACGCTCTCTTTATATATAGCTGATATAGAAGAACGTCGAATTTCAAACGGGTTGCTAAAATAAGCATTTCCAATCACGCTGGCAACCTGTATCACAAGCTTATGAGCACACAGACATATACGTACAATTGGAACGCAGACCGCTGGCAGGTCTTTTTACTGGCAGGCTGTCAAGCCATGATGATGAGCGGGTCCAGCCTGATTATGACGCTGACGGCCCTAACCGGGACCTACTTGGCGAAAGATCCAGCAATGGCAACCCTCCCCCTTGCCATCCAGTTTGTTGGTATGATGTGCGCAACGATCCCGGCTTCCCTTTTGATGGGAAAAATTGGTCGAAAGGCTGGATTTTCGGTTGGTTTTTTCATCGGTGTTATTGCTGCTCTTCTCGCCACATGGGGGATTTTTGAAAATTCCTACTGGTTATTTACGGCGGGTAGTTTCGGTCTCGGCATCACCAATGCCTTCAGCCAATATCTGCGTTTTGCCGCAACAGAAGTGGTCGATGCACCCCATCGCCCACAGGCTATTTCCTATGTGATGGCCGGCGGGATCATCGCTGCCTTTTTAGGGCCATGGCTTGCCGCACAAACACGCGATTACTTCGAACCGATTTTATTTGCAGGCGGCTTTGCCTCCCTGGTCGGACTGTATCTGTTGGCGATTGCCATTGTCCTGTTTGTCAAATTTCGTGATCCCGGTGCCCACGATGAAACGCACGGCCCGGCCCGTGCATTAAAAGAAATTGCCCGACAGCCTGTCTTTATTACCGCGGTGCTTTCCGGGGCCATCGGTTACGGTGTGATGAGCTTTGTCATGACCGCAACCCCACTGGCAATGGTGGCCTGCGATTTTGAATTTAACGATGCAGCCTTTGTTATCCAGTGGCACGTGGTCGGTATGTTCCTGCCCAGCTTTTTCACCGGGAAACTGATCACCCGTTTTGGCGTTCTCAATATCATCAGTATCGGGGCAATCTTGAACCTTGGCTGTATGGTATTGGCGCTCAGCGGGATTGACCTGATGAACTTCTGGTTCGGCCTCGTTGCCTTGGGTGTCGGCTGGAACTTTATGTTCGTTGGCGGTTCCAGCCTTCTCACGCAATGCTATCGCCCAACAGAACGTGCCAAGGTTCAAGCCACAAACGATTTTATTGTCTTTGGCACCGTTGCGCTTGGAAGCTTTTCAAGCGGTGCCATTCAAAATGCATGGGGTTGGGATTGGGTCAACATCTCTATCGCCGCTCCCATCCTGATTTCCTTAATCGCGGTTATCTGGCTTGGAATTTTGCGCAAACGTGAAACTGCTACGACCTGATTTGCACAACCACCTTGCCGGTTGATTTACGCGATAACAAAGCTTCATAAGCTTCTTGCACCTGATCCAGTCCAAAAGTCAGGGAGACATGCGGTTTCAGGCTGCCGTCTTCAATCCATCCCATCAATTGCGCAAAGGATGCCCGTAAAGCGTCTGGATCAAGGCTGCGATACGCCCCCCAATGATACCCAATACAGGTGATATTTTTCACCATCATAATATTTGCCGGGATTTGCGGGATATCGCCACTGGCAAATCCGACCACCAAAATCCGCCCGTCCTGTCGTGTCGAACGCAAGGTTTCTGTGAACAGATCACCCCCGACCGGATCATAAGCCACATGCGCCCCAAGACCGCCCGTCAGTTCTTTAATCTTTTCACGTACACCACCTGCACGGTAATCAATTAAATGATCCGCGCCGTGCTCTTTACAAATGGCCAGTTTTTCCGGTCCACCCGCCGTGGCAATCACCGTTGCCCCAACCCGTTTACCGATTTCCACTGCGGTTAGGCCGACACCACCAGCCGCCCCATGCACCACCAGCGTTTCGCCTGTTTTCAAACCGGCTTTCACCACCAATCCATGATGCGAAGTTCCATAGGCCACCGGGATTGCTGCCGCCGTGGTAAAATCCAGATTATCGGCAATCGGGTAAACATCTGATGCTGTTGCCAAGGCATATTCGGCAAACCCGCCCCAGTCCAGCACCGCCATCACCCGCTGTCCAGCCTTGCAGTTTTCAACACCAGCACCAATTGCCTCCACCACACCGGCGCATTCCAGACCGGGGGAAAACGGCAAAGGCGGTTTGACTTGATACTTACCTTTTACAATAAGGCTATCAGCAAAATTCAAAGCGCTCGCTTGCACACGTATTAAGACCTGCCCGGCCCCCGGTTCAGGAATGGCAATATCCGCAATTTCGAGAGATTGATATCCATCCAATGACGTACACAGGGCCGCTTTCATGTAAGAACTCCTTGATCAATGAGGGCGAGCGCGATAGGTAGAGAACACTTTTGTAGCAAGCTTTGAGTTCTGGAGAAAGACACTATGCGCGGATATTTCGGTATTGGCATTCACGGCGTCAACAAACCGTTCAACGTCGGCAATCTGTTTCGCACCGCGCATGCCTTTGGCGCGAGTTTTGTCTATACGGTCGATGCCCAATATACCAAACGCAAAGGCAACAAGGCCGATACCTCCAAATCACTGGAACACACCCCGTTTTATGCGTTCCCCACCTTGGAAGACATGCTCCTGCCAAAAGGCTGCCAGCTGGTAGGTGTCGAACTGACCGAAGATGCCATTGAACTGCCGAGTTTTCGCCACCCGACTCAAGCGGCTTATATATTAGGCCCGGAACGATCCAATTTACCGCAAAGCACGATTGAACGCTGTGATCATATTATCAAGATCCCAATGAAGTTTTGCGTCAATGTCGGGGTGGCCGGTGCGCTTGTCATGTATGATCGGGTTCAAAGCATGGGACGTTTCGCCCCACGGCCAGTTCGCGCCGGCGGCCCAACTGAGGAATTACCTGTCCAGACCAGTCATGGCAGCCCAATTTTTCGCAAAGGCTCCCCCTTTGAAGAGACGCCACCAGGTGTGCCGGAAAAGTGGGATGAGTAGCCTGTAAGCCGCGCATAACTTTAGAACAATTTTCATTCTCAAATCGTTCTTTCATTGTGCGCCGCAACGAATCCACGACATAAATACGCATTCCAATACCGATTTTGTTCGCTCCCCCATCGAAATTGCCTGTTTTTGCCTCTCAGCGGTCATACCACTAGGCCTGAAACCCTTATATTTTCCCTATTTTTAACCGAAATGCGTGGCGGCGATTGACTTCGGCCGTTCGGAGGGGTAAACCCAAAATGTTTTTCAGCATCCCTCTTTTTCATGGTTAAAGGAACCGCTCCATGACAACGGGAAATCGGCCCTTATCGCCGCACCTACAAGTTTATAAACTGCCGCTCGCCGGCAAAATGTCAATTACACACCGGATGACAGGGATCATTATGTCCCTTGGTCTGGTCTTTTTCACTTATTGGATTGTCGCAGCCGCGTACGGTCCGGAAGCTTTCGCAACGGCACAAGCCCTGATGACATCCTGGTTTGGAATGATCATCGTCTTTGGTTGGACTGCGTGCCTGTTTTATCACCTCGTTAACGGGATCCGTCACCTTCGTTGGGACACGGTTCGTGGACTTGAAAAAGAAGATCTCGTGGCTTCTGGTCGCGTGACCATTGGTCTCGCCGTTATTCTGACGGTGGCCTTCTGGATTTTTGCAGCGCTGTGAGGATAAACGAATGAAAATGCAAAGCTACTTGGGTCAGGCGCGCAGCCTCGGCTCTACAAAGAACGGCGTCCATCACTGGTGGCATCAACGCTTAACCGCGATTGCCCTTGTGCCGCTGGCTCTTTGGTTCGTCTTCTCTCTCATTGGCCTCGCCGATGCCGATTACGCCGCCTACAAGGACTGGCTCGGTGATCACGGCAACGTTGTTTTCCTCTGCCTGTTTATCTTTACGATGTTCTATCACGCAGTTCTCGGCCTTCAGGTCGTGATTGAAGACTACGTATCCTGTGAAGCCAAGAAGGTTTTCCTTCTGGTGTTTGTCAAACTGATCGCAGCACTGATGGGCTTTGCGTCCATTACAGCAGTTCTGCGCGTTGCCTTTGGAGGCTAATGAACCATGGCTCATGCCTACGAAATTATCGAACACGAATATGACGTGGTCGTATTGGGTGCCGGTGGTGCAGGTTTGCGCGCGACACTCGGTATGGCAGCTACAGGCCTGAAAACGGCTTGTGTCACAAAAGTTTTCCCGACACGTTCTCACACCGTGGCAGCACAGGGCGGCGTTGGCGCTGCACTGGGCAACATGGCAGAGGACAAATGGCAATGGCATATGTACGATACCGTCAAGGGCTCCGACTGGCTCGGTGACCAGGACGCGATCGAATATATGTGTCGCAACGCCATTCCCGCTGTACAGGAACTGGAACATTTCGGTGTGCCGTTCTCCCGTACAGAAGAAGGTAAAATTTACCAGCGCCCGTTTGGTGGACATATGTCCAACTACGGTGAAGCGCCGGTTCAACGCGCTTGTGCAGCAGCTGACCGGACTGGTCACGCCATTTTGCACACACTTTATTCCCAGTGCCTGAAACACGATGCCACATTCTTTGTTGAATATATCGGTATCGACCTGTTGATGGACGAAGACGGCACATGCCGTGGTTTGCTCGCTTGGGATCTGGACACCGGTAAACTGCACCGTTTCCGCGCACACAAAGTTGTGCTGGCGACAGGTGGTTATGGCCGCGCGTTCTTCTCTTGCACATCTGCCCACACCTGTACGGGTGACGGTAACGGTATGGCAGCACGTGCTGGCATTCCTCTGCAGGATCACGAATTTGTTCAATTCCACCCGACCGGTATCTATGGCTCTGGCTGTTTGATCACCGAAGGCGCGCGTGGCGAAGGTGGTTACCTCACCAACTCTGAAGGTGAGCGTTTCATGCCGAACTACGCACCGACAGCGAAAGACCTTGCCTCACGTGACGTTGTTTCACGTTCTATGGCAATGGAAATTCGCGAAGGCCGCGGTGTTGGTAAAGAAAACGACCACATTTATCTCCACCTGGAACACCTCCCGGCGGAAGAACTGTGGAAACGCCTGCCAGGCATTACCGAAACAGCGAAAATCTTTGCCGGTGTGGACGCAACCAAAGAGCCGATCCCGGTTCTGCCGACCGTTCACTATAACATGGGTGGTATTCCAACCAACTATCACGGTGAAGTTATCCGTCCGACCAAAGACGACCCGGATGCGGTCTGCGAAGGTTTGATGGCAATCGGTGAATGTGCATCCGCGTCCGTACACGGGGCCAACCGTCTGGGCACGAACTCCCTGCTGGATATCGTTGTCTTCGGTCGCGCTGCTGCGCTGCGTTGTTCTGAAACAATGAAAGCCGGTCAATCGCACAAAGCTCTGTCAGAAGACGTAACAGACAATATCATCAAACGCTTTGATGGTCTGCGCAATGCAAACGGTGAACACAAAACAGCTGACGTTCGTCTTGAAATGCAAAAAGTCATGCAAGGTCACGCGGCTGTGTTCCGTACATCGGAAGTTTTGGCTGAAGGTGTTGAAAAGCTGTTTGAAACATCCAAGAAGATGAACAGCCTGAAGGTCACTGACCGTTCTATGGTCTGGAACTCCGACCTTGTGGAAACGCTTGAGCTTGAAAACCTGATGGCCTGTGCGAAAGCAACCATTGTTTCAGCCGATGCACGTAAGGAATCACGCGGGGCACACGCCCACGAAGATTTCCCGAACCGTGACGATGAAGAGTGGATGAAGCACACATTGGCTTACGTCAAGGAAGACGGCTCCATTGAGCTCGACTACCGTCCGGTCCACACGTGGACATTAACGGACGAAGTCGAATATATCGTACCTAAAGAACGTGTTTACTAAGGGGAGCTTGGAAAATGGCTGAATTTTCTCTACCCGCCAATTCGGTGGTTAAAGAAGGCAAAACCTTCAAAGCTCCTGCCGGGGCGAAGAACGTTAAGAAGTTCAAAATCTACCGCTACGATCCTGATTCAGGTGAAAACCCGCGTCTGGATACCTTCGAGATTGATCTCGACGATTGTGGCCCGATGATTTTGGATGCGCTGATCAAAATCAAAAACGAAATTGATACAACGCTGACATTCCGTCGTTCTTGTCGCGAAGGGATCTGTGGATCTTGCGCAATGAACATTGACGGGACAAACACACTGGCGTGTTTAAAACCGATTGCCGATGTAAAAGGCGATTGTGCCATCTATCCGTTGCCGCATATGCCGGTCATCAAGGATTTGGTACCGGATCTGAACATGCCTTACGCTCAATTGCGTTCTGTAGAACCTTGGATGCAAGCCGATACACCGGCTCCTGCTAACCAGGAACGTCTGCAATCTATTGAAGAACGTGAAAAGCTGGACGGTTTGTGGGAATGCATTTTGTGCTTCTCCTGTCAGACTTCCTGCCCGAGCTATTGGTGGAACGGTGATCGTTACCTCGGCCCGGCGGTTCTTCTGCAAGCCTACCGTTGGATCGCTGATAGCCGTGATGAAGCAACAGGTAAACGTTTAGATGATCTGAATGATCCGTTTAAAGTTTATCGTTGCCACACGATCATGAACTGCACCAACACCTGCCCGAAAGGTTTGAACCCGGGTAAGGCCATTGCAGAAATCAAAAAATTGCAGTTCGAACGCCAATAAGGCATTGATGCAAATTTAAAAAGGCCGATGAGGGTTCTCCTTCAGCGGCCTTTTTTTATGCCAAGTGTATATAAATTCGCTTTATACGCTATTTTCTAAATACAATTATAACCATTTTACAGCTAAGTATAACCACTTAAAGCGAAGGGATTTATTGCATATACTCCGCATTTATGACAGTTTCACGCACAAACAAACATAAAAGAGGGGGGGGGATCCAACATGTCGTTTTTCTCAAAGAAAACAGACCATCGTGATATCGAGGGACAAACTCAGATATCTGACACTAATGCAGAGGCAGAACAGTGCGAATTGTCGCTGGCCATGCAACAAGTCGAAGCCATCTTGGCCCGGAACTACCAAGATGTACCGGAGGGCAAAGATGAGCTTACAAAAAAACTTAAGCTCTTAGCCAAAGAAAACGAACGGCGCGCTGAAGTCAATCTATCACGTTCTGTCGGTTTATCCGTTTCCAATAACTCAACCGTTATTTCAGTCGCGCATTCTGCACGTAGTCTCGGACATCTCAACCACATCGCTCAGTCTTTAGCCTCGGCAATGGAAGAAATGTCCGCATCCATTCACGAAATTTCTGAAAATACACATAACAGTTCTTCCGAAGCCAACCATCTTCAGGAAATTGTGCAGCAAAGTATGCAAGGCTCACAAGAAGCCATTGATGCGATCAATACAATTTCACATTCCGTGACTGAAGCGGTCGAAAAATTACAAGATCTCGCCGATGCCTCAAGCAAAATCGGTGAAGTGGTCGGACTGATTAACAATATCGCTAGCCAGACAAACCTGCTGGCCCTAAACGCAACCATTGAAGCTGCACGCGCAGGTGAAGCAGGCAAAGGTTTTGCCGTTGTTGCATCCGAAGTCAAAAATCTGGCCAATCAGACAGAACGCGCCACCAGCGATATCAATGACCGCATTGAGCTTCTGCGCAATGAAATGGAAGGCATCACAAAATCCATGGCCGAAGGCGCCGAGGCGGTTGAAAACGGTCAACAGATCATCACATCCACACTGAAAAGTATGGAAGAAATTGATCGTGGCGTCACCCGTGTCACGTCAGACATGCAGGAAATTGCCTCCGTTCTGGAACAGCAACAAGGCGTCACACAAGAAACATCCACCCATGCAACAACAATTTCGGATATGTCGGCTCAAACCCTGCAAGCCAATTCCACCGTTCTTGATGAAATGGATGAGACCGAAAAATTAATTGGGGATCAAATGGAAGCCCTGATGCGTCATGATTTCCCATCTCGTGACTTGATCCGGGCCAAAGCTGATCATATGGTCTGGCGCAAAAAACTGGCCGACATGCTGGTTGGTCGTGCCAAACTAGACCCGAACGAGCTATCTGACCATCAACATTGTCGTCTCGGTAAGTGGTACTTTGGCGATCAGGACGAAGCAGTAAAAGCACACCCCGCCTTTACTGCCATTGACGACCCGCACGAACAGGTTCATGCCTTGGGCATTGCAGCAGCACGGGCCTATAATGATCACAAACTGGATGAAGCAATCTCCCTGGTTGAACAAGTCGAAGAACCGTCGCGCTTGGTCCAAAAATACTTGGATGAGCTTATTGCATTTGTCGGACAAAACCATTAATTACGATTTACACAAACATCAACCTAAAATGGACAATCTATAAAATTGTCCATTTTAGGTATCTGTTAATCGGTTGTTTACACCTTTGCGACATACTGGCTACAGATACGAAATTTATAAGAAAGTCTGTCTCATGTTTCTAAAACCTAAAAAAGCAATTGTGAAACGCAACCGCCTTATCCAAGGGGATTTGGTCGGTCAAGGTTCTTTGGATTTGCGTGGCAACGTCGAAGGGTCCATCGAAGTTGATACCCTTGTGATTGGGCGCAGAGCCACTTTAACAGGCAACGTGATTGCCGAAACTGTTCGCATCCTTGGTCATGTCAAAGGTACCATTCATGCACGCCGTGTAATCGTTGAAAAAGGCGCTCATGTCGAAGGTGAGCTTTCTTATGAGCAACTCTCCGTCGCGCCACATGCCGATGTTGTAGCAAAACTAACACCGCGCCCCCTTCTTAAATTATGGCAAGAACGCCAACCGATTGAAGAAGTCTTGCAAGGTTTGACCCTCGCTGCTTAATCACTGATTTAAGACTGACTTTCAAAATATTTTTTATGCGCCGGATTTTGTCCGGCGCATTTTTTCTTGTATGAGTGAAAACCCCAACAAATAGATTGTTGCAGCCCCAAAGGATGCGAGTGTTCCAAGCCCTAATCCCAGATCGACAAGATACAACGCATAAATCACACCAAAAGTGATCATCGCACCCAAACCACTGGGAAAATGTTTAATAACAGTCAGTACCGGGGCCGGACCATAGGTAAAATGTACAATAACAATCATCGGTAAAACCGTTGACGGGAACCCCGCAAGGACACCGGCCATTTCAGGCCCCAGCGAATGCGCCAATCCCGTAATGGAAAGCACAACAAAGCACGCCGTCGCCGCACGAATAGCCGTTACCCAGAAGCTTAATCTTACCGCCTTCATAATTTTCATTTCCGCAAAGTGGCGAAATGTAAAAATACACAAGGACACAACAATAATAATGAAACCCAAGGCAAACGGTAAGGTGAAATCGACCCAACTTAAAGGAATACCCACCGCCAAAAACGCTGTCACCGCACAGAAAGTCGGCAGAATGAACCCACTATTGGGTCGCAACGTCAAAATCAGACCATAGGCCGCAAAAACACATAAGTTTGCAGTTAACCCTGCCAAGGTATGAACGGCACTATTGGCAGCAAAAACGGTACCTTCTTCATAACCGATAAAAATAAGAACAATCGCGGTTCCCAAGGGATATCCGCCCAACAACCCAGCCCAGCGCGGGCTGACCCGCTCCGCCACGATGGATAATCCCAAAACAATCGAAATCGTTACAAAGGTTTTAATTAGAATTAATGTCATAAGGCCGCGAGAATAGCGCCTTCATGTCGCAACAGCCATTCTTTTCTGCTCAACCCACCTGCATATCCAGTCAAGCTGCCATCCGAACCAATCACCCGGTGACAAGGATAAATAATGGAAATCGGATTCAATGAATTGGCGCGGGCAACTGCACGCACCGCCTTTTCATTCCCGATCTCAATTGCCAATTGGCGATAGCTCCAGGTTTCGCCCGTGGGAATTTCACAGAGTTTATCCCAGGTCTGGCGCTGAAAGTCTGTTCCACCCTGCACACAAGAAATCTTGCGCAAAGCATCATATTCACCGACAAAATAAGCTTCGAATGCAAAACGGATAACATCGGATCTGGCTTGCTTTAACTCAACAGTCCCAAATCGTTTTGTTAACAATTTCTGCTGACGATCCCCCTGATCTGGAAAATCCAAATGATACAAGCGATCCATTTCATCAAAAACAATTGAAATCTCACCACAGGGACTATCAAATTGATCATAACAAAGAACATTCATGTCAGAACCTTCCATAAATGCAACGCGCCATAGGCCCGCCAAGGACGCAGGTTTTCAAAAAACTGTTCCATATCCTTTTTCCCGGCCGGTTGATCCAGTTTTTCCAAAGCCCTAACCAAACCAAGATCAGCAACCGGATAAACATCAGGTTCCCCAAAAGCCCGCATAACAATGTAATGTGCCGTCCAAGGACCAATTCCAGGAAGGTGGCATAAATCCTTCAGTAATTTTTCCACCCCTTTTGTACAATCCAGTGCAGGCCAGCTTGCCGCCAGTTTTTTCAAGGTGGTAATCCGTCGCCCTGTCAGGCCCAATCCATCCAGATTGGTGTTTTCTATATCCAATGGTGTGGGGAAAACCGTTTTCCCCACCCGTTCAACCACCCGATTACAAATCGTGCGTGCCCCTTTAACACTGATCTGTTGTCCAATAACCGCACGCACGGCAATCTCAAATCCATCCCACGCACCGGGCACACGCAACCCCGGCGTTGTCCTCACCAAATCACGCAACACGTCATGGTGTGATAAATCGACATTGATGATTGCAGGGTCCGCATCCAGATCAAACACGTGTCGGATTTTTTGCGATAAAGGGCGCAAATGCTGCACATCAACACCACTGATATGAGCTTTCAGGCGATTGCGGCTGTCTTCATGTGTAATTCGCACCGTCGCAATCTGTCCGTCAATCGCAATTCGCCGCATATAGGCACTGTCTGTGACCTGTTCCACCGCATCAATCGCACGGCTTTCAAAAAAGGCGAGCAACCCGACCCAATCAAAAGGAGGACGATAATTGAAATGAAGGATGAAAGAGTCACGCGTACCTGCATCTTCACCTTTCTGGCTTTTTTTACGTTCAAAGGAAGGTGCAAAATCAAAGGCTTTTTTATAAGCATCGTTAAAACGGCGCAAACTATTAAACCCGGCAGTCAATGCAATATCCATGACGGATGCATCGGTTTGGGCCAACAGTTTTTTGGCAAACATCAAACGTCGTGTCAGCGCAATTTGCTTAGGCGAGGCCCCTAAATGCGTCTGGAATAACCGGCGTAAATGACGTTCCCCCACACCTAATTGATTACACAGGCTCTCCAAGGATTGCCCGTCATCCAGTGCCCCGTCTTCTATCAGGTTCAAGGCCCGTTTTACGGTGGCTTCGGTCCCGATCCACGCCGGACTTGCCGGGGCACTTTCGGGGCGACACCGTAGACAGGGGCGAAACCCTGCCTGCAAGGCTGCACTGGCAGAGGCAAAAAATGTACAATTCTCAGGCTTGGGCGTCGTAGCCGGGCAGATGGGGCGACAGAAAATTCCCGTAGAGGAAACCCCGGTAAAAAAGCGGCCATCAAATCGGGCATCACGGCTTTTTAGCGCCTGATAGCATATGTCATGTTCAAGTTTCATAAATGTAGTTTACACGATCATTTGCCAAAAACTCGCCATTTTCGGACATTAATGTTTTCCTCAAGGACAAGGTTGGGCTTGCCCCGACTTAAACGTTCCCATACAAATAAGAAAATAAACCGAAACGAGGCTCCATTCGCTCATGCTTGCCTATATCATTCGACGCTTATTGCTGATCGTTCCGACACTCTTCGGCATTATGGTGTTGAACTTCGTCATCATTCAGGCCGCCCCCGGCGGTCCGGTCGAACAAATGCTGGCGCAAATTCAAGGCGAAGCGATCGATGCCACCGCACGAGTGTCCGGTACAGGAGGCAGCGAGATCAAAGGAAGCGCCCCCAACATTGGCGCCAACGGAGATACGCAATATCGCGGCGCACAGGGTGTTCCACCAGAATTAATTGCACAATTGGAAAAACAATTCGGTTTTGACAAACCCGCCCATGAACGTTTTTTCCAGATGCTGGGTAATTATGTCCGTTTTGATTTCGGCAACAGTTTTTACAGCGACCAAAGTGTCATTGATCTGGTCTTGCAAAAAATGCCTGTTTCCATCTCGTTAGGGATTTGGTCAACCCTGCTGATTTATCTGATTTCCATTCCCTTGGGCATTAAAAAGGCGGTGCGCGACGGATCGCGTTTTGATATCTGGACAAGCGGGGCGGTTATTCTGGGCAATGCAATTCCCAGCTTTCTCTTTGCGATTTTCCTGATGGTGGTCTTTGCCGGTGGGCGTTATCTCGACTGGTTCCCCATTCGCGGCTTAACCTCGGATAATTGGGCAGACCTGTCCACATGGCGCCAAATCACGGATTATTTCTGGCATATTGCCCTACCCGTTCTTTCGATGGTCGTCGGTGGGTTTGCAAGCCTCACCATGCTGACCAAAAATTCCTTTCTGGAAGAGATCAACAAGCAATATGTCGTCACCGCCCGCGCCAAAGGCTTAACGGAAAATCGCGTTCTTTATAAACATGTGTTTCGCAATGCCATGTTGATTGTGATTGCAGGTTTCCCGGCGACTTTTATCGGGGTGTTTTTTACCGGGTCCCTGCTGACTGAAATAATTTTCTCCCTCGACGGGCTGGGCCTGTTGGGATTTGAGGCTGCCATTAACCGTGATTATCCGGTGGTCTTCGGCACGCTTTATTTCTTCACACTGGTTGGGCTGGTGCTGAACCTGATCGGGGATATCATGTACCACATCGTTGATCCCCGCGTTGATTTCGAGGCGAGGTAACAAGAAGATGAGCCCGATTAATCAACGCCGCTGGCAGAATTTTAAAACCAACAAACGGGGCTATTGGTCCTTGTGGATTTTCCTGTTTCTGTTTGTTTTTTCCCTGTTTGCCGAACTGATTGCCAACGACAAACCGCTTTTAATTTCATACGAAGGGGAGCTTTACACCCCGTTCTTAAAAGAATATCCGGAAACCACCTTCGGCGGTTTTTTTGAAACCGAGGCAGAATACCGTGACCCTGAAGTTCAAGCCTTAATCACAGACACCGGAGGATGGATTACCTGGCCGGTGGTACGCTACAGTTACGACAGTATCAACTATGCCCTAACTGTCCCCACCCCCGCCCCACCCAGTGCGGACAACTGGTTGGGTACGGATGATCAGGGACGCGATGTCGTGGCGCGGATTATTTACGGATTTCGGATTTCGGTCCTGTTTGGATTAGGTTTAACCATCCTCAGTTCCATCATCGGCATTGCCGCCGGGGCCATTCAGGGATATTTCGCAGGCCTTATAGATCTGATCGGCCAACGAGTGATCGAGATCTGGTCCGGTCTGCCCACCCTATATCTGTTGATCATCCTTGCCAGTTTTGTTGAACCAAACGTCTGGTGGCTGTTGGGTATTATGCTGCTGTTTTCATGGATTGCGCTTGTCTCTTTGGTGCGTGCCGAATTTCTGCGCGCGCGTAATTTTGATTTTGTCCGTGCCGCCAAGGCCTTGGGCGTCAGTGACCATACCATCATCATCCGCCACGTGCTTCCCAATGCGATGGTGGCGACTTTCACCTTTTTGCCTTTTATCCTGAACGGATCCATCACAACCCTGACCGCGCTTGATTTCCTCGGCTTTGGCCTGCCACCGGGTAGTGCTTCACTGGGTGAGTTACTCAATCAGGGCAAAAATAACCTACAAGCCCCATGGCTGGGACTCAGTGCGTTTTTCGTTCTCTCCCTCATGCTGTCTTTGCTGATTTTTATTGGCGAAGCTGTGCGAGATGCCTTTGATCCAAGGAAGACATTTCAATGAGCACCCCTTTACTCGACATTAAAGACTTGCATGTTTGTTTTGGCGATGATGCAGCGGTGCGCGGTGTTTCCTTCCATCTGGAAAGGGGGGAAACGCTGGCTTTGGTTGGGGAGTCCGGGTCCGGTAAATCCGTCAGCGCCTTATCCATTCTGCAACTGCTGCCATATCCCCGCGCCCACCATCCAAAAGGGTCGATCAAATTGGATGGTGAGGAATTACTAGGCTGCAAAGAACACATCATTCGCGGCATTCGCGGCAACCGTATTGCCATGATTTTTCAGGAACCCTTAACCTCGCTTAATCCGCTACATTCCATTGAACGCCAGATTTCCGAAGTTCTCTTTGTCCATAAAATGATGACCAAGCGCCAAGCACGCGCCCGAGTCATTGAACTGCTAAAACTCGTCGGTCTGGAAAATGCCACCAGCGAAGACCGCCTCAAGGCCCTGCCCCATCAATTCAGCGGTGGGCAACAACAACGCATTATGATTGCAATGGCCTTGGCGAACGAGCCTGACATTCTGATCGCAGATGAACCGACAACCGCCCTTGATGTCACCGTTCAGGCACAAATTTTAAAACTGCTTAAAGAATTACAAGCCAAGCTGGGGATGGCCATTTTAATGATCACCCATGATCTGGGCATCGTGCGCCATGTGGCCGATCGGGTTTGTGTGATGAATGACGGTGAAATTGTTGAAAGTGGCGCGTGCCAACAGCTATTTGAAGCCCCCGCCCACCCTTACACCCAAAAACTTCTGGCGGCTGAACCTGCGGGCAAACCTGCCGATACCATCACCGACACAGAAATTCTACGCGTTGAAGATTTCAAGGTCTGGTATCCCATTAAACGCGGCGTGATCAAACGCACCGTTGATCATGTCAAGGCCGTTGATGGCATCACCCTTAGGGTTCGACAAGGTGAAACCCTTGGTGTTGTTGGTGAATCGGGATCAGGTAAATCGACATTAGGCCGTGCAATTTTGCGCCTTGAAGATAGCAATGGCACCTTGATCTTTGATAATCAAAACCTACAAACCCTCCCGGCAAAAGACCTGCGCCCTTTGCGCAAGGAAATGCAGATGGTTTTTCAGGACCCTTTCGGGTCTATGTCCCCGCGCATGAGCGTCCAGCAAATTGTCGAAGAAGGTCTGCTCGTTCATGGAATGGGTGGCACACGCGATGAACGCCGTGAACTGGTCGGGGATGTTCTGGAAGAAGTCGGCCTGAAACGCAGTGCACAGGAGCGTTACCCCCATGAATTCAGCGGTGGGCAACGCCAGCGTATCGCCATTGCCCGCGCCATCGTCTTGCGCCCGCGCCTGATCATTCTGGATGAACCGACCAGCGCACTGGATATGTCGGTTCAGGCACAAATTGTTGAATTATTGCGCGACCTGCAAGCCAAATATAATCTGGCTTATATCTTCATCAGCCATGACCTGAAAGTCGTGCGCGCCATGAGCCATAAAGTCCTTGTGATGCAAAACGGCCAAGTTGTCGAACAAGGTTTGCGCGACGATATTTTCGATGCACCACAAACCTCTTATACCAAGGCCTTGATGGCAGCAGCCCTTGAAAACAAGGCCGATGAAAACAGCGTGGTTTCCCTATAAACGAAAACACATTTCCTTCATAAAAGAGTCTTTGAAAGCGCGTATTTTCGACTCCCATAAAGCAAAAAACGGGAGGTTCATATGTGGTTATATCGCGGAAATATTCAAAAGACTGTTGCCATGATGCCAATGGCAGGGTTTGGCGCCATCAAGGCGTTTGAGCCACAACGCTGGATTTGCAGCTGTTCAAAATACGTTTACGATCCGGCCCAAATGGAGGGGATCGCCTTTGAAGAACTGGGCAAAAAATGGAAATGCCCGTCTTGCGGTGCCAAGAAAAAAGCCTTCAGCAAGACCAATAAATATCCCCTGTCCTGATCCCTTAATATGCGCAAAATTCAGGTTGAGAGCTTTGGGGATTACCATAATGCCCTGTCACAATACCAATGGTTTGAACGCTGGATGTTTCGCGGACAATGCGAGGCCGACTGGCACCTGATCCCCAAAATCGGGCGCAAGAAATATAAACATGCGTTAAAATACGAACGTGCCTTTTTTCGCGCATGGAAACGTCAGGCCGTAGCTTATTTTTCCCGCGATAATATTGATGATTGGGATTATCTCGCACTGGCCCAGCATCACGGATTAGCGACCCGATTGCTGGACTGGACCCGCAATCCACTGGTGGCCCTGTTCTTTGCCGTACATGGACAATATGACACCGATGGTGTGGTTTATGTCTTCAAACCCAAACATCATTATGTGCAGGATGAATCCCCTCACCCCTTAAAAGTGGACAAGACAGGTTATTTTACCCCGCACTCTTTTTCTGAACGCATCGTGCAGCAACGCGGCGTTTTTACCGTGCATGGCAAACCCGATAAAAAATTAAATGAAAAAGATGGGGAGTTGCATCAATACATCATCCCCAAACAGATCAAACAACGTTTATCCAAAGACTTGAACAACTACGGCATCAACATGATGACCTTGTTCCCCAGTCTGGATGGCCTGTCTGATTTCATGAATTGGCAGGCCGCCATTTTACATGAATTTGAAGAATGATACCGGCTCAATCGCTCCAATATTCCCGCGCACTGATTTGATCAGCAACACAGACTTGCCCGCGATAACGCGCAATGGCTCCGCCATTTAAATCTTTCACCATCCAAGCTTCACGATATTGCGATGGGATGGGCTGCGGCGTTGCAAACCCTTGCCCGCCTGCATCTGTCACAAAGCCCACACGCGGATAATACGCCGGATCCCCCAACACAAAAACCAGTTCCACCCCCATACCTGCAAGCTGGCGAAAACCTTCTTTCATCAAACGTTGACCAATCCCTTTATATTGGCGATCGGGATGCACCGCCAATGGGGCCAGCAACATGGCGGAAACGTCGCTTGCCTCCACGCACGCCTTGGTAAACAAAATATGCCCCAGAATCTCCTCGTCCTCTTCCATCACCAAGGATAAAAGCGGATATGCTGTTTCATCATCCAGAAGATTTTCCACAAGGATTGCTTCGTCCTCTTCCTCAAAGGCGAGGCGATGAATATCCAGCACCGCAGGCATGTCTTTTTGCGTCGTAATTCTGATCATAATTTGTCTTCCTATAAGGTCTGTTCTATAAGACAGGGATTGTTAAGGAATGGAAGTAAAAAATGCATCTTTTGGCCGCCACACCGGGCGCTGTCTCTGACGGGTCCGAAGCGATTGATCTGGGACAGACACCGGGCGACATTGTCGTTCTATCGGCGGCTGACACCGAACTCGCCTGTTTGGCGTTGGCACAAAATCGCTTGCATGACCACGACAACAGTATTCCCAGCCTGCGCCTCGCGTCCTTGCTGCATATGGGGCACAATATGTCGGTGGATTTGTATGTGGATGATATCATCCAACATGCCAAACTGGTCATCATACGCTTGTTGGGCGGCAAAAGTTATTGGGAATATGGCGTGGATGAAATCACGCGCATCTGTTCAGAAAAAAACATCCCGTTGGCCCTATTACCCGGCGATGACCAACCAGATGCGGAATTGGCCAACCTGTCCACATTGGATCAAGAAAACACGCACCGCCTGTGGCAATATTGCGTCCATGGCGGCATTGAAAACGCCGTTGAGTTTTTGAATTTCAGCCATCACCTGTTAGGGCTGCCTCGTGACTGGGCCGAACCTGCCCCGTTATTGCGCGCCGGGATCTATTGGCCCGGCCAGAGCACCCTCAGCCTCAATGACCTGCGCAACAATCATTGGACAGACGGGCGACCCGTTGCCGCCATTACTTTTTATCGCGCCCTGATGCAGGCTGGCAATACAGCCGTTATTGATGGTTTGATTGAGGCCTTGCAAGCCCAAGGATTAAACCCCCTACCCCTTTATGCCGCCAGTCTAAAAGATGAAATTGCCGGTGCACAGATCGAAGACCTGCTGGCACAAAGCCATACATCAGTAATTTTAAACGGCACAGGCTTTGCCCTGTCCAAACCCAATGCCAAACGCACAAAAACACCTTTTGATGTCGCTGATTGCGCGGTCCTGCAAATTGTCTTCGCCGGCAGCAACGAAGACAGCTGGCACAAGGGAACCCACGGGTTAAGTGCGCGTGATATCGCCATGAACGTGGCCTTACCTGAGGTTGACGGTCGAATTTTAGCACGTGCCGTTTCGTTTAAAGGGTTGGCCCAACGCGACGAGTTGACCCAATGTGATATCGTCAGTTACAAACCTGTGCCGGATCGTTTGACATTTACGGCAGAACTTGCGGTAAACTGGGCCAAACTGAAAACCACGCCCGCCAATATGCGTAAAATTGCCCTTGTCCTTGCCAACTATCCCAACAAAGACGGGCGCATGGGCAACGGGGTCGGGCTGGATACCCCGGCGGGGTCCCTGAATGTTTTAAAGGCAATAGCCAAAAACGGATACCGCGTGGACGATATCCCGACAGACGGCAATGACCTGATCGCGCGTCTGCAAGCAGGCGTTACCAACGATTTCACCCAGATCAACAATCGCGATATTTGCGAAACGCTGCGCCTATCTGATTATCAAATTTTCTTTTCCAGCTTGCCGCAACCTGTTCAACAGGCGGTTCTGGACCGATGGGGTCCGGCTGAAAAAGATCCGTTTTTCCGCCCCGGTGAACTGGATTGTGGGCAATTCCTGCTTCCGGCTTATCGCTGCGGTAATGTGGCCGTTTGCCTGCAACCTGCACGTGGTTACAATATCGATCCTGTGGAAAGTTATCACAGCCCCGATCTGGTACCGCCCCATAACTATCTGGCCTTTTATGCATGGCTACGTTTTGAATTTCGCAGTCATGCGATTGTTCATATGGGCAAGCACGGCAATATGGAATGGTTGCCCGGCAAAGCCATTGCCTTGTCTGAAAACTGTTTCCCCGAAGCTGTCTTCGGCCCCAGCGTGCATCTTTATCCCTTCATCATTAATGATCCCGGTGAAGGCACACAAGCCAAACGCCGTGCCCAAGCCGTCATCATTGATCATTTAACCCCACCTTTAACACGGGCGGAAAGTTATGGACCTTTGCGCGATTTAGAATTACTGGTCGATGAATATTACGAAGCTGCCGGTGTAGACCCGCGCCGCCTGAAGGTTTTGAAAAAAGAAATCCTCGCTTTGTCGCGCAGTACCGGGCTGGATATCGACTGCGGCATTGATCGCGACGATGATGATGAAACCGCACTTGGCAAACTCGATAACCATTTATGTGAGCTTAAAGAAATGCAAATCCGTGACGGTCTGCATATCTTTGGGGAAAGCCCGACGGACCGCTTACTCAATGACCTGCTGGTTGCGCTTGTCCGTGTCCCGCGTGACAAGGGCGAAGGGCGTGATGCCTCCCTCATTCGCGCGATTGCCGATGATCTGGAACTGGATTTCGATCCGCTCAATTGTGAAATGGCGACTACGTGGACGGGACCAAAACCCGATATACTGAACAGCGCAGACCATTGGCGCACCTGTGGGGATACAGTTGAACGGCTGGAAACCATCGCCTCTCAACTTATCAGCAATGACCTGCCCTGCCCAACCGAATGGCCCCGGACACAAGCTGTCCTTGCCTATATGGAAGACACCGTTCGCCCCGCCGTCATGGCCTGTGGGGAGGCAGAAATCGATGGTATTCTGCGTGGTCTTGATGGGTGTTTTGTTTTGCCCGGCCCCAGTGGCGCCCCGACACGCGGACGACCGGAAATCTTGCCAACGGGGAAGAATTTTTATTCCGTCGATACCCGTACCGTCCCCACACCTGCCGCCTGGACGCTGGGTTGGAAATCCGCAAGTTTAATGATTGAACGCTACATGCAGGATCACGGCGACTGGCCGCGCACAATGGCCCTGACCGCATGGGGGACATCCAACATGCGCACCGGCGGGGACGATATTGCCCAAGGCCTTGCCCTGATGGGGGTTCAACCGCAATGGGACCCGGTTTCACGCCGCGTCACCGGGTTTGAAGTCATGCCGCAAACCGTACTGGGTCGCCCCCGCGTGGATGTCACCTTGCGGGTTTCCGGTTTCTTCCGCGATGCTTTCCCCGGTCTCATCGATCTGTTTGACAGTGCTGTGCGCGCTGTTGCTGCCCAAGATGAACCTGAAGACCTCAACCCCTTGGCAGCGCGTGTCAAACAAGAAAAAACCGATATGATCGCCCAGGGGGCCAGTGCAGAAGAAGCCGACCTGCAATCCGGTTTTCGTGTTTTTGGTTCCAAACCCGGTGCCTACGGCGCAGGCTTGCAGGCCCTGATCGACGAAAAAGGCTGGGACACAGCCGATGATCTTGCGCGGGCCTATGTCGCATGGGGGGGATACGCCTATGGTCAAGGCAGTGGTGGCAAAAGTGCCCACGGTTTGTTTGAAGAACGCCTGTCAAAGGTCGAAGCAGTTGTGCAAAATCAGGATAACCGCGAACACGACCTGCTGGACAGTGATGATTATTACCAGTTTGAAGGGGGCATGACCGCCGCTATTCGCACGCTCAAGGGGGGCGAAGCCCCAACCGTTTATCACAACGACCATTCGCGCCCCGAAACCCCACGCATCCGCACCTTGGAAGAAGAGGTTTCACGCGTGGTGCGCGCCCGCGTTGTTAATCCAAAATGGATCAACGGGGTGAAACGTCACGGCTATAAAGGGGCCTTTGAAATGGCGGCAACGCTGGATTACATGTTCGCTTTTGCTGCGACTGCCCAATGCGTGCGTGATCATCATTTCGATGCCGTTTTTGATGCCTTTATCATGGATGACGATACATTTGCTTTCTTAAAAGAAAACAACCCGGCAGCCTTAAAGGAAATGCTGGAACGTTTTCAGGAAGCGCAAGATCGTAACCTGTGGAAACCGCGTTCTAATTCCGCACGATTTATGATCGGGGATTTGCTGGACGGCCTCAAGGCGTAAGAAAAGCCTCGCTTTTTATCAAAACGAGGCTCAGATTGCTGACAAAGTGTTTTTCGTAAATAATGGACCAAAATCGTCATCCCGCACTTGATGCGGGATCCATTAAAAATCAACAGGTTAAATATCGCTCATTGAATGAAGATGGATCCCCGATCGGGGTCGGGGATGACAGTTTAGGGCTTTGTCAATAACCTGAGCCTCGCTTTTCATCAAAGCGAGGCTTTTTATTTTTTAGAAGCTGTTGACCGATGGACCACTGGCCGGATTACCGATCATCGTCAAAAACTCTTTGCGAGTCGCAATATTGTTTCTAAACGCACCCAACATCCGCGAGGTCACCATCGTTACCCCCGGTTTATAAACACCACGGGTGGTCATACATTGGTGTTGCGCTTCAATCACAACTGCCACGCCCAATGGATCCAGCACTTCCTGAATGACGTTGGCAACTTGTGCCGTCATCTTTTCTTGAATTTGCAGACGTTTTGCATAGACCTCGATAATGCGGGCGAGTTTGGAAATGCCAACAACACGTTTTTTCGGCATATAGGCAATATGCGCCTTGCCCAAAATCGGCACCATATGGTGTTCGCAATGGGATTCAAAACGGATGTCGCGCAAAATGACCATTTCGTCATAACCATCCGTTTCTTCAAACGTACGTTTCAAAATTTCTTCCGGGTCTTGGCCATATCCGGCAAAAAATTCTTCATAGGATCGCACCACTCGGTCCGGTGTGCCCACCAGTCCTTCACGGCTCGGATCATCACCCGCCCATTTAATCAAGGTACGGACAGCCTCTTCAGCTTCTTCCCGGCTGGGTTTTACGTCAATGACGTTCAATTCAGGTTTGTTGCTCACGAGACATTCCTTTCATCTGGACATTCACTGTAGAGCTTATCGTGTGAAATATATCATTTGAATTACAATACCCGACAAGAATAATCAACTATTCTTTTTAGCATTGTTCTAAACTGAACGCCGTCCTATGTTAACGCAAGAAACGCAAGCGAATGGTTCCCGCAATATCGGTCAACGCCTGACGCACGCCTTGGCCTTCGACAATATCGGCGTCCACATCCACCACAACATAACCGAACTCACCATCTGTTTGCAGGTATTGACCGGTAATATTGAAGTCATGTTCATTCATAATCTCGGCGATACGTGCCATCACGCCCGGCTTGTTTTCATGAATATGCATGAAACGCGTACCCGACCCTTTAACCGGCAAGGACACTTCCATGAAGTTCACGGCCCCGAAGGTTGAACCATCATCGGAATATTTAACCAATTTTTCGGCAACTTCCGTCCCGATATTGGCCTGAGCTTCCTGTGTAGACCCGCCAATATGCGGGGTCAGAATGACGTTGGATAAACCGCGCAGTTCAGAAACGAACTCATCATCGGCCCCTTTGGGTTCAACAGGGAAAACATCCACCGCTGCCCCGCCCAGATGTTCACTTTTCAACGCATCTGCCAAAGCCGGAATATCAACAACAGTACCGCGTGCTGCGTTGATGAAATGTGCCCCTTTTTTCATTTCACCAAATTCACGCGCCCCCATCATATTGCGTGTTTCCGGTGTATCGGGCACATGCAGGCTGACGATATCTGACATTTGCAGTAATTGATCCAGCGTTTCAACCGGTGTCGCATTCCCTAAGGGGAGTTTATTGACAATATCGAAATAAATCACTTTAAACCCAAGAGCTTCTGCCAAAATGGACAATTGGCTGCCAATATGGCCATACCCGACGATCCCCAATGTCTTGCCGCGAACCTCAAACGATCCAGCCGCAGATTTAATCCAGCCCCCTTCATGGCAACTGGCATTTTTTGCCGGAATCCCGCGCATCAACATAATCGCTTCTGCCAGGACCAATTCCGCCACGGAACGGGTATTGGAATAAGGTGCGTTAAAAACCGGAACCCCTTTGGACAACGCACTACGCAGGTCAACCTGATTGGTGCCGATACAGAAACACCCAACCGAAAACAGTTTTTCCGCCTCTTCAATGACTTCCTCGGTCAATTGCGTGCGCGAACGAATACCAACGATGTGAGCGTCCTTAATTTTTTCCTTCAGGACCTCTTCATCCAAAGCTTTTTTGTGAAACTCGATATTGCTGTAACCGGCATTTTCAAAAACGCGAACGGCATTCTCATGAACGCCTTCCAGCAACAGAATACGAATTTTATCTTTGGCCAAAGACAGATTGCTCAACGGACTTCTCCTGTTTCAAGGGGGTGATATAGGCGCTAAGTTTTAAGTGGTCTGACCCGTTAAAACAATATTTTTTGCGCTGCATCAACTGCTTTTCCACTTTCTATCTTCACATTCGCCTGTGAAAGCAAGGTTTCCAGCGTTGATAGACAGAGTAAAATATGGCGTGGTGTTGCACTTTGCCCCATCAGACCAACCCGCCAAACCTTTCCGGCAAAAGCACCCAATCCGGCCCCGATTTCAAGGCCATAGCGTTCCAATGCCTGTTTGCGCAACGCCCCGTCATCGACTCCATCCGGAATCTTGACCGCATTCAACTGGGGTAAACGGTCAATTTCATTGACCATAAATTCTAACCCCATTGCCTCCAGCCCGGCTTTCAGGCCCAAATGCATTTTCGCATGACGATGCCATGCATTTTCCAAGCCTTCTTCCTGCACCATCACCAAAGATTCGTGTAAAGCATAAAGCGCATTAACCGGGGCCGTATGGTGATAAGACCGTGTTGCCCCCTCACCCCAATAGCCCATAATCAAATTCAAATCGAGGAACCAGCTTTGTACCTTTGCCGTACGGTTGCGAATTTTATCCAACGCTCGTTCGCTGAAGGTCACAGGGGACAAGCCGGGAACGCAAGACAAACATTTTTGCGTACCTGCATAAACCGCATCCGCCCCCCAGTCATCGACCAATACAGGCACACCCGCAAGGGCGGTGACCGCATCCACAATGCTTAAGGCTCCATAACGTGTGGCGAGCTTACAGAGAATCAGCGGGTCGGTATGCACCCCGATAGACGTTTCCGCCTGAACAAAAGCAACAATTTTTGTATCCGGGTTAGCTTTCAGTGCGTCTTCGACTTTATGGGCATCAACCGGGCATCCCCAGTCATCTTCCACCACAATCGCAACGCCACCACACCTTTCAACATTTTCTTTCATGCGCAGGCCGAACACACCGTTTATGCAAACGATCACCTTGTCCCCAGGTTCCACCAAATTGGCAAAACAACATTCCATTCCGGCAGACCCCGGTGCGGAAATCGGAAACGTCAGCGCATTATCTGTTTGAAACACATATTGTAACAGGCTTTTAACTTCGTCCATCATCCCAATAAAATCCGGGTCCAAATGCCCGACCGTGGGCCGCGCCATTGCCGCCAGAACACGCGGGTGAACATCGCTTGGCCCCGGCCCCATCAAGGTGCGCAACGGCGGGTTAAATGAAGAGATTGTCATAGCGGCCTCACTATCTGCTGATCTGGTTGGGCCAACATATGCATATTTTCACACGATGAATAGACGAAAAACGCCATTTTAGACTTGACCCCGTGCCCAATCTCGCTACCTTCGCGCCATGCGGATATTCAGACATTATGAGGACTTGCCGCCCGAGGTCAAAGGGGGCGCAGTCGCCATCGGTAACTTTGACGGTGTACACCTAGGGCACAGGGAAGTAATTGGCGAGGCCGGATGGATCGCCAAGGCACACCGGATTCCGTGGGTTGTTTTGACGTTTGAACCCCACCCACGCATGGTTTTCATGCCTGAACAGGACCCGTTTCGCATTACCCCGTTTCGCATTAAAACCCGCCATATCGAAGAACTGGATGTCGATCATCTCGTTACCCTGCAATTCGACATGGATTTTGCCCAAAAATCGGCAGAAGATTTCATTAAGGACGTGCTGGTCGATGGATTACAAGCCCGTCATGTGGTCTGCGGTTATAATTTTTATTTCGGTGCCAAACGGCGCGGCAACCCGGATATGCTCCTTCACGAAGGGCAAAAACACGGGTATGGTTTCACCTGTGTGAACCCCGTCAGCGACAGCGGCGGCGTTGCCTATTCATCCACCCGTGTACGCGATTATTTAGTTGCAGGCGGCCCCCGCCAAGCTTGGGATGTACTTGGCCGTCCCTTCGAAATTGAAGGTCGTGTGATCAAGGGCGATCAACGCGGACGCACAATCGGCTTTCCGACCTGCAACATTGAATTACATGATTACCTAACACCGGCCTTGGGCGTTTATGCCATCCGCGCCGGTATAGATCATGGCACCCATACCGTCTGGCATGACGGCGTTGCCAATATCGGCAAACGACCAACATTTGATAAACGCGACATCCTGTTAGAAGCCCATCTATTTGACTTCGACGGTGACCTTTATGGAAAGCATGTGCGCGTTGCCTTGGTCGAATTTATTCGTCCTGAACAGAAATTCTCCGGCCTTGATGAAATTAAGGCACAGATTGCAAAAGATTGCATCCAGGCCAAAGACATATTAAAGAAGACCGAACCTTTTTAAATCTCAAGCGAGCAGACCATGACTGTGGATTATAAATCAACTGTATTTCTTCCCAAAACCGACTTCCCGATGCGTGCCGGCCTTGCCCAAAAAGAGCCGCAAATTCTGGCGAAGTGGGAAGAGATTGGTCTTTATGAAAAATTACGCGAAGATGCCAAAGGCCGCGAACCTTTCGTGCTGCACGATGGCCCGCCATACGCCAACGGTCATCTGCATATCGGTCACGCGTTGAACAAGATTTTAAAAGACATCATTGTGCGTTCCCAACAAATGATGGGCAAAAACGCCAATTACGTACCGGGCTGGGATTGCCATGGCCTGCCGATCGAATGGAAGATCGAAGAAAAATATCGCAAGAAAAAGAAAGACAAGGACCAGGTTCCTGTTCTGGAATTCCGCGAAGAATGCCGCCAGTTTGCCAAAGGGTGGATCGACATCCAACGTGACGAATTCAAGCGCCTTGGCCTTGTCGGTAATTGGGAAGATCCTTATCTGACCATGACCAACCGCGCCGAAGCCATCATTGCCAAAGAACTTTGTCGCTTTTTAATGAACGGTAGCCTTTATAAAGGGGCAAAACCGGTCATGTGGTCACCTGTGGAAAAAACAGCCTTGGCCGAAGCCGAAGTGGAATATTTCGATCACGAATCGACAACAATCCACGTCCGCTTCAAGGTTGAAGAAACCAAACTGGACGTAATAAAAGACGCCACAATCGTCATCTGGACAACAACCCCATGGACCATGCCGGGTAACCGGGCGATTTCATACGGCAACGATATCGACTATGCTGTTTATGAAGTCATTGATGTTCATGATGGCTCCCTCGCCCGTGTTGGGGAAAAAATCTGTCTGGCTGATGCCTTGGCTGGCGAAGTTATGGGCGAAGCCAAAGTTGCGGACTTCAAACAAATTGCCCAGTTCAAAGGAAAAGAACTGGAAGGCACCATCTGTTCGCACCCTTGGCGTGGTCGCGACTATGATTTCGACGTGCCTTGTATCGCCGGTGATCATGTCACAACCGAAGCCGGAACAGGGTTCGTTCACACGGCCCCCGGTCACGGTCAGGAAGACTGGGAAGTCTCCATGCAATATGGCATTGCCGTGCCCGATACGGTCGGACCGGATGGATGTTATTATGACCATGTGCCGATTTTTGCCGGTGAACATGTTTATAAAGTCGCCCCGCATGTACTGGAGCAACTGACCGAAGTTGGTTCACTGCTGGCTTCCGGCAAAATCACGCACAGTTATCCCTGTTCGTGGCGATCCAAGGCAAAACTGATTTTCCGCAACACCCCGCAATGGTTTATCTCGATGGAGACCAACGGCTTGCGCGAAAAGGCCTTAAAAGCCATTGATGAAACCCGTTTTGTTCCTGCGGCAGGTCGCAATCGCTTGGGTGGTATGATCAAGGATCGTCCCGACTGGTGTGTCTCGCGTCAACGCGCATGGGGCGTGCCGATCACCGTCTTTGTTGATAAGAAAACGGGTGAACCGCTGCGTGACCAAAATGTTGTTGACCGTATCATTAAAGCTTTCGAAGAAGAAGGCGCAGACGCATGGTATTCACGCGACCCGCAAGAATTCCTCGGCAATGAATATAGTGCGGATGATTTTGAACAAGTCACCGATATTCTCGACGTCTGGTTCGATTCGGGTTCGACACACGCCTTTGTTCTGGAAGACCGCGACGATTTAACCTGGCCGGCCTCACTTTATCTTGAAGGGTCTGACCAACACCGGGGCTGGTTCCATTCATCCTTGCTGGAATCTTGTGGAACGCGGGGCCGTGCGCCCTATGACGCTGTTCTCACACATGGTTTCGTACTGGACGAAAAAGGCTACAAAATGTCCAAATCCTTGGGCAATGTGACCTCTCCGCAAGATGTCAACAATCAGTACGGCGCCGACATTCTCCGCCTATGGGTGGTTTCGGCCGATACGGCGGATGATTTACGCATCGGCCCGGAAATCATCAAGCAGCAATCGGACGTTTATCGTCGCCTGCGCAATACACTGCGTTATTTACTCGGCAACCTGGATGGTTTCAGCGACGCGGAAAAACTACCCATTGAAGAAATGCCGGAACTGGAACGCTGGGTTCTGCATCGTTTGTTCACGTTGGATAAACAGTTGCGCAAGGCCTGTAACGATTTCGTCTTCCACAAAGCATTTGCCGAATTGCATCACTTCTGTGCGGTTGAATTATCCGCCTTCTATTTTGACATCCGCAAAGATGCCGTTTATTGCGATGGGGCAAACAGTATCCGCCGCCGCGCCGCCCGAACGGTTCTGGACATTCTGTTCAATACATTAAGCGCGTGGTTTGCGCCCTTCATGGTCTTTACCACGGAAGAAGCCTGGACCAGTCGTTATGGCGAAAATGCCGACAGCGTTCACCTGCGTCAATTCCCGGAAATCCCCGCTAATTGGCAAGACGACGCCTTGGCCGCCAAATGGGCAAAAGTTCGTGATTTGCGCAAAGTTGTTACAGGTGCATTGGAACTAAAACGTAAAGAAAAAGTCATCGGTGCTTCTTTACAAGCCGCCCCGGATGTTTACGCCCCGACAGAGTATGTCGAGGCCATGAACGGGATCGACCTTGCCGAACTCTCTATTACCTCGGCGGCACAATTGCATGAAGGCAATGTGCCGGATGGTGCCTTCATCATGGAAGATATCAAAGGGATCGGCGTTATCTTTAAAGAAGCCGACGGCGGCAAATGCGAGCGTTGCTGGCAAATCCTGCCGGAAGTCAGCGAAGAAGGCGGCATTTGCAAACGTTGCGAAGACGCTATTGCCTAAAATTCATATTACGTGGCCTTGTATGTTGAACGACATCAAGGCCACTTTTATGCAATCGATCAGATTTTGTCCGCATGCGCGGTCGTGACA
Organism: Terasakiella sp. 4MB5A; assembly: GCF_050058155.1. Lineage (GTDB taxonomy): Bacteria > Pseudomonadota > Alphaproteobacteria > Rhodospirillales > Terasakiellaceae > Terasakiella > Terasakiella halodenitrificans. The sequence goes on from NZ_CP188815.1 coordinate 3,481,279, forward strand.
GGATGACATGAACCGAATTTTCCAAACCAAGCCCTATCTTGCGGGTCTTTTAATCTCATTGATTGTTCTATGCATTGATCAATGGAGCAAATTCGTCATTGTCTATGATGTCATGGTCCGTCCCCATGTTATCGAAGTGACCTCTTTTTTTAATATCGTTATGGCGTGGAATCGGGGCGTCAGTTTCGGTATGTTCGGTTGGGACTCCTCAGTTAAGGTTTATGTTTTAGCTGCTATGGCCTTTAGCGCGGCAATCGGTTTGACTATTTGGATGGTGCGCGAGAAACGGATTCGCTTTGCCTTACCTTGCGGGGCCATCATCGGCGGCGCCCTAGGAAACGGCATTGATCGCCTGCATTGGGGCGCGGTTGCCGACTTTCTCGATTTTCATATGGCAGGCTATCACTGGCCTGCCTTCAATGTTGCAGACATCGGCATTACCTGCGGAGCAACATTTTTGATTTTAGATAGCTTGTTTAGCAAGACAGATTCATCTAAAACAGATGAGTGTGAATAGTTGGACAGTAAAACGGCGATGAAAATGTCAGTACTCAACTTAAAAAATATGATGGTTTTAGCAATTGCAGTCGCGAGCCTGAGTGCCTGCGGTGATGCTAAAAAAATGATGGGTCTGGAAAAAACGGCGCCGGATGAATTTGCCGTTTACTCACGCGCACCGCTAAGCTTGCCACCGGATTATTCTCTTAAACCACCAAAACCGGGGGCAGACCGCCCGCAAGCTGAAGATGAAGCCGTCAAGGCCCAGCGTGCTTTAACGGGTCGTGATGTAAATATACCGCGTACCAACGAAAACGGTTATGCCAATATGACACCGGGTCTGGAATCTTTATTGCAACAAACCGGTGCCGCCGGGGTCGATCCAACCATCCGCCAGACGATTGACCGCGAAACCAGTGCCTTTGTCGAAGAAACAAAACATTTTACAGACAAGATTATGTTCTGGAAAAATAAAGAAGCCTTCGGAACCAAAGTGGACGCTGCCAAAGAGGCCCAACGTATTCGTGAGGCACAAGCCTTGGGTAAAGTTGTCGATGGTCAGGACGCGGTTGTAATCGAACGTAAAGATCAAGCCATCCTTGAAGGCTTATTTAAATAAATATTGCGATAAATTTGCCCTTGTTTGAACAAGGTTTCAGGCTAAATCCTTAAAGACTCGATTGGTTTCGTAATCGCCATCCGTTTAAAACGGGTGGTGCCCTATTGAATGTTTGAGGTAAACGTGCGTTTTCTTATTGCTGCATTAATCGGCCTGCTTGTTTCCTTTCCACTACAGGCCCATGTTTTTAATCCGCAAACCTTTACACTGGAAAACGGGATGCAGGTGGTCCTGATCCCCAATACCCGTGTACCGGTCGTAAAACATATGGTTTGGTATCGCGTCGGCTCGGCAGATGAACCGGCCGGAAAGTCTGGCATCGCCCATTTTTTTGAACATCTGATGTTTAAGGGAACCCCTAGCATCCCCGCAGGTGAATTTTCAAGAATCGTTGCCAAAAACGGCGGGCGCGACAACGCCTTTACCTCGTATGATTATACCGCCTATTTTCAAACTGTGGCCAAAGATCGCCTCGAATTGGTTATGAAAATGGAAGCTGATCGTATGACACACCTGACCCTGACCAAAGAAGTGATAGAACCAGAACGTCTGGTCATTTTAGAAGAGCGCCGCCAACGTACCGATAACGACCCCGGTGCACAATTACGCGAACAAATTGATACCGTTCAGTATATGAACCACCCCTACCGTATTCCTGTCATCGGTTGGGCCCACGAGATTGAGAACCTTAGCCTTGCGGACTTAAGGTTTTTTTACAAACAGTGGTATGCACCCAATAATGCTATTTTGGTCGTTGAAGGCGATGTCACCATGGAAGAGCTCCGCCCTCTGGCTGAAAAATATTATGGTGTTATCCCACGTGGCCCTGACATCATCCGCCAACGCCCCAGCGAACCGCCTGCTCATGCAGATCGCCGTGTAATCAAAAAAGACCCGCGTGTGCGTCAATCCAGCCTGCAACGCAGTTACCTTGCCCCCAGTTATGGTGATGATGAAACAGATACAAAGGCACCTTATGCCTTGCAAATCCTCGAGCATATCATAAGTGGTTCTGCCACAAGCCGCCTTTATCAATCCTTGGTCGTGGATCAAAAAATCGCGGTCTCTGCCGGTATGTCCTATTCACCCAACCGTCTGGATGTGTCCGAACTGACCTTCTGGGCCAGCCCACAGCAGGGGGTTTCCCTCGACAAACTGGAAGAAGCCCTGATTAAAGAAATCGACCTCCTGATTGAAAAAGGTGTTGCACAGGATGAAGTCCTGCGGGCCCAAAAATCCCTCATCAACGATGCGGTGTTTGCCCGTGACAATCTGGGGACAGGCGCGCAGGTACTTGGTTCCTCCCTCGCCATCGGAATGACAACCGACAAAACCGAGAACTGGCCCGACGATATCAAATCCATCTCACGCGATGACGTCAATCGTGCTTTGCGTAGCGTGTTGGAAAATAAATACACCGTAACCGGCATTCTGATGGCTGCTGAGAAGGAAGAGAAACAATGATCCGATTTATTTTCCTTGCCGTTACAATCTTGCTGAGCTTGCCCGCCTATGCCTTGGCCCCCGTCCAGAAAGTTGTGTCACAAAATGGCATTGAAGCCTGGTTGATCGAAGATCATACCAACCCTATTGTTTCCCTGCATTTTGGTTTTGAAGGGGGCGCAGCACAAGACCCTGTTGGAAAAGAAGGATTGGCTCGTCTGGCTTCTGCAACAATGGATGAAGGGGCAGGAGAGTGGAATTCACAAAGTTTTCAGGCCCGATTAAATGATCTGTCCATCACCTTGCGGTTTGAAGCCAGCATGGATCGTTTTGGCGGTCATGTCCTGACCTTGCGGGAAAATCTGGAACCCGCTCTTGACATGTTAAATCAAGCCTTGCTTGCCCCGCGTTTTGAGAAAGAGGCAGTTGAACGTATCCGTTCCCAAATTCTGGCAGAACTACGCCAACGCGAAGAAGACCCCAATACCATTGCGGCCCTGACCTTATATAAGTCTATTTTTGCCGATCATCCCTATGCGCGGGGATCAAAGGGAACCATTGAGGGGGTGCAAAACATAACACAAGCCGACTTACATGACTTTATACAAACCCGCCTCAGCCTGCGTGATTTAAAAATCGGGGTTTCCGGTGATATCACGGCCCCTGAATTAGAAAAACTGCTGGATAAAACCTTTTCTTCCTTACCTGAAAAGACAGTAACCCGCCCGGTTTCTAATGCGGTTCTGCATCTGGATAATGAACTGAGCGTCATTCAAAAACCTGTCCCCCAAAGTAGCATTCTCTTTGTTCAGGAAGGCGTTGAACGTCATGACCAAAATTTCTACCCTGCTTATGTCCTGAATTACATTTTAGGCGGCGGTGGCTTTTCGTCTCGCCTGACCGAAGAAGTCCGCGAAAAGCGCGGCTTGGTTTATTCTGTCTACAGCTATCTGGCAGATTATCAGCATGCAAATCTGTGGATTGTCGGGGCAGGCACACAAAATGCGCGGGTGAAAGAAACATTGGACGTTGTGCGCGCCGAATGGACAAAGGCCGCCACACAAGGTGTTAGCGCAGAAGAAGTACAGAATGCCAAAACATTTTTAACTGGCTCTTTTGCCCTGCGGTTTAATTCCAGTGACAATATTGCAGCGATTCTTCTAGGGATGCAAATGGACAAACTGCCCATCGATTTTCTGGAACAACGCAATAAACAGGTGGAAGCCGTCACCCCTGAAGATGTCAACCGGGTTGCAAAGACCCTTCTGACACCGGACAAATTAAAAGCCGTTGTTGTCGGTCAACCCGAAGGTCTTTAACAAAAAAGCCCGCTGTCCATAAAGAACAGCGGGCTTTTTCAAACCAACAATCTTACTTCTGATATTTTTCGACAAACTGGTCGTACGCTTCCAATGTTTGTGCGCCATAGATCATGGACGGGCCGCCCCCCATATAAACCGCCATCCCGACGGTTTCAGCCACTTCTTCACGGGTTGCCCCATGACGCAAGGCAGCCTTGACGTGAAAGGCAATACAACCATCACAACGCGTCGTAATAGCAATGGCAATCGCCAGCAATTCTTTGGTTTTCGGGTCGAGAACGCTATCCGCACTTGCTGTTTCAGCCAGTTGTGTGAACGCGCTCATCGTATCCGGAATCGCTGTACGCAATGTTTTAATCGCGCCGGTCAAATCCTTGGCGATTTCGGGATAATTTTTACCCATGATCTATAACTCCATCCGTTTTAATTTTAGATTATACTAATATTATGATTATTTCAGAAAATCAACGACAAGATCATTATCTCAATGAAATAACGACTTCGGATTCATAGATCCGTCCACCATTTTCATCTGCCCGAACCAGCTTGATATAACCATAATAGGTTCCTTCTTCCCAATAAAGGGCAGGACGGCGGACACCCGCATGTAACGTACGATAAGACTGATCCTTTTCAATCACATTACTGTAATTCAGGATTTCCTCCCCCCCTGGCCCCTTGATCACATAGGTCAGGCGGTCGCCTTTTTTCACATGCAGGAAACGTCCCCATAAAAACAATTGAGGTGAACGCACAGACAAGGTTTCATCATCATAAAGCCCTTCTACCAGTCCATCATATTTCGGTTGAGAGGCGGAAAATCCCATATCAAATATATCAACAGGACGATAAGGCATCGTATCCATTATATTTTTCGACCATAGGGCCTCATCCCCTGCGCGACAGGCATCCTTGCGCGCAACCCCGACAAACGGATCAACCACGGCACCGCGACGCTTTCCCGACTTGAGGCCGCTATATTCCACTTTGAAATGTAAATGCGGGAACATCGCACGGCCCGAATTCCCAACAAAGCCGAGGATATCGCCCTGTTTCACCCTATCGCCTTTTTTTACCCGCACACTATTTTTACGCATATGACAATATTGGGTGAACCAGCCCTCGCCATGATCAATACGAACCCCGTTTCCACATTCTTTATTTGCGATTTGTTCTTTCGGTAATTTGCGAAAATCAATGTCTTTCATACGATCACGAATACCGACAACCACACCATCCAGCGCGGACCGTACGATCACCCCGCCTTGCATATCACGGAAATTACGGATCATGAAATCCGTGCCCTTGTGCCCGTTGTAGGATTGTCCCCCACAGGCATAATCCTTGACCGTTTCCTCGCGATCATGATCCACGTAATTTGCAATCCAGCAATTCCAGCCGATCTCGCATTCCACCGGCAGAATCATCTTGGCAGGCGGCTTGATTTCTTCCGCATAAAGCGGACCGATTAAAAATAAAAATGTGCTAAAGAATATGTAAATTTTTCTGGCTGACATGATGGTTCGCATTATGAAACATTCTTTTCAATGAAGAAAAGAGGGAATTTTCACTTTAGGGCTTTTTTAGTTCCGTATATAGTGCAGCGCACAAGTTATAAATCAAATATAGGGATTGGAAACCATGGAAGAACTTTACGGCTACTCATACGATGAAATCGATGTCGGCATGACCGATGTTTTCTCTAAAACAGTTACAGAAGCCGACATTATGGCTTATGCAGGCGTTTCCGGCGATACCAACCCGGTTCATCTGAACGAAGAATTTGCCTCGCAAACCATGTTTAAAGCCCGAATCGCGCATGGGATGCTCAGCTCCGGCTTTATTTCAGCTGTTTTCGGCACTAAACTGCCTGGCCCGGGCTGTATTTACATTGCACAAAACCTGAAATTCAAGGCCCCTGTTAAAATTGGCGATACGGTCGTTGCCCGCGTCACAGCCCTTGAAAAAGACGATGCCAAGAAAATGATCAAATTTGAAACCGTCTGTACCGTTGGGGACACCGCCGTTATCACAGGCGATGCCACCATCATGGTCCCAGATCGCGGTTAATTGGCCTGTTTGATGAAATCTCGTTTTTCATTTTTGGTCGGGGTCTGTTTCACGCTAATCGCGTGCGACGGCCCCACCGCAGCGGAAAACCAGACGGTAAATCCGTGGGTCAAAGCTGCGCAAAACGGTGTTGAATTTCGTGGTATCGGCAACGAACCACCGTGGATTGTGGAACTGTCTGCCGGCAAAATGGTCTTGCTGACAGGGTATGATAAAAACCGTACCGAACAGCCCTATGTCGTCAATGGCCTGTCTTATTACACACAGGATTATACCGTCACCAAAGGCCTTGGCCCCTGTCATGACAGTATGAGCGGTGAAGAATTTAAATTCAGCGTGACCATTCAGTCCGAGCATGAAACGTTAAAAGGCTGCGGACGCGACTTGCGTTAAGGCTTCACCCGATTTCCTTTGCTGCGAAGCGGTTCATTACGCCGCCCTTTACCGCTGTGCGTTGTCATAAATTTTTGCGTTTTGTGTTTTCGCCCGGTGCGTACACCTTCCCCGCCTTTATTACCCGTACCTTTGGGTTGCCAGCTGGGGACAAGATGTTTTTTACCGTTCCCGATCAAATCCGCACGCCCCATATTTTTCAAGGCTTCGCGCAGCAAGGGCCAGTTTTCCGCATCGTGGTAGCGCAAGAACGCCTTATGCAAGCGCCGTTGCTTCAACCCCTTGGCTGTATAGACCCGCTCACCCCCTTCGCGGCGCACCGGTTTCATGGGGTTGCGTTCAGAATAATACATCGCTGTTGATAATGACATCGGTGTCGGTGTAAAGGCCTGTACCTGATCGGCACGATACCCATTGCGTTTCAACCACAAGGCCAAATGCATCATATCTTCATCTGAACAACCGGGGTGGGCGGCAATAAAGTAAGGGATAAGATACAGTTCTTTGCCTGCCTTTTTCGCCGCCACATCAAACATCTGTTTGAATTTGTCATAAGACCCGATCCCCGGTTTCATCATTTTGGACAGCGGGGCATCTTCGGTATGTTCCGGGGCAATTTTCAGATAACCGCCGACATGATGGGTAACCAGTTCCTTGACGTAGGACGGGCTTTTCACCGCCAGATCATAACGCAAGCCCGATTGAATGGCGATTTTCTTCACCCCGCGCAGATCCCGCGCTTTTTGGTAAAGTTCCGTCAGACTGTCATGGTTGGTGTCAAGGTTTTTACAGATACTGGGATAGACACAGGATAACCGACGACAGCTTGCCTGAATGTCATCATCTTTACAGGCCAAGCGGTACATATTGGCCGTCGGACCGCCCAGATCGGAAACCTGCCCTTTAAAATCAGGCATCTTGTCGCGCATATCCTCGATTTCCTGCAAAATCGATTCATGGCTACGGTTTTGAATAATGCGCCCTTCATGTTCAGTAATCGAACAGAACGAGCACCCCCCAAAACAGCCACGCATAATATTGACGGAAAATTTGATCATCTCCCACGCCGGAATACGTGCGTCCCCATACACAGGGTGCGGACTGCGGGCGTAGGGTTGACCAAAGACCCAATCCATTTCCTTGGTACTTAAGGGCAAAGGCGGCGGCGTAATCCAGACATCGCGTTCACCATGTGCCTGCACAATCGGACGGGCATTATTGGGATTGCTTTCCACATGCAACACGCGCGAGGCCTGCGCATAGACTTCCTGATCATCACGCACCGTTTCAAAAGACGGGATGCGCACAACGATTTTTTCATTTTCATGCTTATCACGCGGGGCCGTATCATCGATGGATGTCATATCTATTTCCTGCCAGTCCGCCATCATGGACGCATCGCGCATCAAGGCACAACCGCGCACATCAAACATGGTTTTCGGATCATCCCCTTTAGCAATACGATGGGCAACTTCAATCAAGGCCCGTTCCGCATTCCCATACAACAGGATATCAGCTTTGCTATCGACCAGAACAGAACGGCGCACCTTGTCCGACCAGTAATCAAAATGGGCGATACGGCGTAAAGAAGCCTCAATCCCACCAATCACAATCGGAACTTTTTTATAAGCTTCGCGCACCCGTTGGGAATAAACAATCACCGCCCGGTCTGGGCGCTTGCCGCCTTCATCATTGGGGGTATAGCTGTCATTGGACCGAATACGACGGTCTGCCGTATAACGGTTGACCAGACTATCCATATTGCCCGCGGTCACCCCAAAAAACAGGTTCGGTTTACCCAAAACCTTAAACGGGTCCGGTCCCTGCCAATCGGGCTGCGCGATAATACCGACACGAAAGCCCTGTGCCTCCAACGTGCGCCCAATGACCGCCATGCCAAAACTGGGATGATCGATATAGGCATCCCCGGTCACCAGAATAATGTCGCAACTGTCCCAGCCCAAAAGATCCATTTCTTCGCGCGACATCGGCAAAAACGGGGCCGTACCAAAACGGTGCGCCCAGTATTTGCGATAGCTCATCAGCTCTTTTGGTGTTTCACGAACAGGTGTATCGGGCATGGTTCAAACGCTTTTGTTCACGGGTAAGGGAATTCGCAGTCTTCTAACGCGAATGGTTCCAGACTTCCAGATAAATCCGACTAATTCCCTCGGTTTTCAAGAGGAGGGTGTTAAAAAAGTCTCACGCGCCGCGCATATTTCCCCATGCAAGCACATGAAGCTGGGGCAAAACACAGGCTGATTGCCAACGATCATTGGCAACTTTTTCCGCCAACCAACGCAGACGATCCAGTACACCGGGGATATCGGCTGGTGCATCACTATCGACCATATGGTTGCCAGCTTGCAGATAAAGCGGTAATTGCGGGTAGCGGTTTTGCACCTTTTGGGCAAAGTCATAATCCGCATCATTAAAGATCACGACCTTCATACTCGCTTGTTTGTATGGCTCGACAAGATCGACACAGGCATCCAAAACATCCCAATCGGTTTTTACCCCGGCTGATGGACCTTTGGGGCTGAATGTCAGTTGATCCAGTTTTTTAAACCAGTCTCGCACCAGACTGCCCTGAGTTTCCATCGCAAATTGGTAACCCTTGGAATGGCCCAAATCAATCAGGTCTTCCAACGATTGCATGGCTGGATTGCCACCGGACAAGGTCACATGCATCGGTGTGTTGTCACTTAAGCGTTCAATTTCCATCATGACTTCTTCGGTTGTCATTTTCTGCCATTGATCACTATGTTTGGGATCAACCGCATACATGGTATCGCACCAACTGCACCGATAGTCACATCCGCCTGTGCGCACAAACAGGGTCGGGCGCCCCATCATGGCGCCTTCGCCTTGAATGGTCGGGCCGAAAATCTCACAGATATTCAGCTTTTTGTTCATGGTCGGTACTCCGCCCATGTTTTTGGTGTTTCACTGATGCGAACGGCGACGACTTCCGACCAGCGCGCATGCGACCAGTCATAAAGATGTTTCGCCATCAATTCTGCGGTCGTGTTATTCTCCCCCAGAACGTCGTTTAGATGGCGGTGATCCAGTTCGTCATCAATATAATTTTTCAAATCGGACAGTTCACGATAATCGCGTACAAAGCCCACACTGTTTAATGTGTCAGATTGTAAAACGACTTCGCAAATATAGTTATGCCCATGCAGACGCGAACAGGGATGATCCGCTGCCAAACCATGTAATTGGTGGGAGGCAGAAAAATGAAACTGTTTGGAAATGGTAAACATACTCTTTTACGCCTTGTTTGCCTGATAATCTGCACGTGCCTTGATCCAAAAATCGGGATCGGCGTATTCGGTCGGGTCTTCAACACCCGCAAGATGGAAGGCTTCGCGCCGTTCCACACAGGTACCGCAACGCCCGCAATGTACCTCGCCCCCTTTATAACAGGACCATGTATCTTCGTAAGGCACATTCAACTTGACGCCCTCACTCACAATCCCATCCTTTGGAATATGCACAAACGGAGCATAAAGCTGCACATTTGCATACCCTTCCAAGGCTTGTGCCTGCATGGCATTGAAGCTGTCGATAAAACCGGGGCGACAATCAGGGTAGATAAAATGATCCCCACCATGAACGGCTGTTGCAACACAATCACAATTTTGTGCCGCCGCAGCGCCAAAGGCAATCGTCAACATAATGGCATTCCGGTTGGGTACAACGGTACTGCGCATGGTTTCTTCGGCATAATGACCGTCAGGGACAGCCACATCATCGGTTAAGGCAGACCCTGTTAACAAGGCCCCGATGGTGGTGATATCAACGATATCATGGGCAACACCCAGTTTTTGCGCACATAAGGCGGCATAGGCGGTTTCTTTCTTATGGCGCTGACCATAATCGAAAGAGATCAGGCGTTTCAGGTCACTTTCTGCTGCCATTTTATAGGCAAGCGTGACGGAATCGAGACCGCCTGAACAAATCACAATTGATTTCATTTCAGTTATCCTTGTTTTCTCCGGGTAGGCTGCGACCGGGATGAGCACCATTGCTCACACGAAATGAGGGCGCTTTATTTCATACTCCACCGCAAATTTCAAGGAAGGATATAGACAAGGCATTTTTCGAAATATCTGTTGAATTGCCTTTCAAAGCAGATAGATTCATAAGAGATTGTTTTCGCGCAAAAATATCCGAGGTCGGCCCATGTCGCAATTTGCTTACCATATCCGCCCCGGCGGTGACCATCAGCCGATAGAACTTGAGAACCTGACAAAGGCCCCCTTGCAGGATGGATTCCTTTGGGTCAATCTGGATCCGCAAGATGAAGCCTGCCCTTTTCTTCTCAAAGAACTTGTTGAAATTGACAGTGCGACATCCGAAGCCCTGTTCAATAACAGTCTACGTCCGCGACTGGAACTAAGCGAGGATGATATTTATCTTTCTGTACGTGGTGTCAATCTGCGCGAAACAGATTGCCCGGAAGATATGGTCAATTTGCGCATTCTCGTCACCCCACATGCCCTGTTGACCTTTCACACCCGCGATTTGGTATCGGTGGTCACCTTAAAAAACCAAATAGATAAAAAACAACCTTTTCCAAATCAAAGCGGTCTTCTTGCCCGTCTGATTTCCTTGATGATTGAATTAATTGGCAATGAAATTGAAGATATCGCCGATCAAATTTCAAAAATGGAAGAACAGTCCCTGAGCGATAATTTGGACGGGTTACAGGACGACCTATCCCCGGTTCGACGTAGCTTGCTGGGGTTTCAAAAACATTTACAGCCTCAGGCCAATATCTTGCACCGCCTGTGCGAAGCTGATAGCAAATGGCTCAAAAAACGCGAACGTACCCAACTTAAAAACCTTGCAGAAAAACTAAGTACTCAAGTTGGTGAACTCGACCATTTGCGCCAACGCACAACCGTCTTGCAAGAAGAGATTAAAAGCGCCCAAACTGAAGAAATGAACAACTCTATGTATCGCCTGACCATTGTCGCGACCCTGATGTTGCCTCTCAGTCTGTTTGCTGGCCTGATGGGGGCCAATGTCGGTGGTATGCCGTTTGCCGAAAGCCCCAATGGGTTCTGGATCCTATGCCTGATTTCATTGGGGATGGGGCTTGGCGTCTATCTTACCCTTAAGAAATTGAAGTGGATTTGACATGTTTGATCTGATCGAACAATTATCAGGTAATCAAACCATCGCGTCCCTCATCTTTATGGGCGCAATGCTGGCGGTTCGTTTTGTCTCCAACAGCTGGCTGAACAGCCGTTCAAAAATGGAAGTGGAAGATCGACGGCGGATCAAGTCCAATATTAAAAACGGCTTATTCCTGATTGTCTTGATCGCGCTCATTTTCATTTGGGCGCCGGCCTTGCGCACCTTTGCCTTGTCCTTAACCGCCTTTGCCGTGGCAATCATTTTAGCCACCAAAGAACTTATCCTATGTGTCAGTGGCTATATTCTAAAATCGACCAGTGGTTTAATACGTGTCGGTGACTGGATCGAAATTGGGGATTTACGCGGTGAAGTTGTCGATCAAAATATTATGACAACATCCTTGGAAGAGTTGGGTCACGGTCATAAAAAATATGAATATAGCGGGCGTACCATTCTTGTCCCTAACAGCTTGTTTTTATCCACGACCGTCAAGAATGAACGGTTCAACAAGCGTTATACATATCATAGCTTCAATATCGTTCTGCATCCTGAGATTCCCCTCGGCCCGATCCGGGATAAATTATTGGACATCCTGACAGAGGAAACAGAACAATATGCTGAAGTTGCTAAACGATACAAAGCCCTGATTGAAAAGCGCGCCGATATTCCGCTTTCCGATGCCTTCATTGACAGCAGGATCAGTTTTTTGGACGACACCCACATCCGGTTGACGTTTATCTGTTTCGTCCCGGTTGCCGAAGCAAGCCAGATTGAAAACAAAATAAAAACAATGGCCAGCACAGAAATTGCCAACTGGTATGCCCGAAAGGCAGGTTAAACAATGCATATGGACCCCGCCCTTCCCCTCTTTTTAACGATCCTGCTTTTTCTGCTGGGGATATCGTTAGTTGGCGTATTGATTAAACAACCCGTAATTATTGCTTATCTGATCACGGGCATTACTATTGGTCCCGCAGGATTTGCCCTGATCAGTGACCCAGACATGCTGGCACGTATGGGGGCAGTCGGTGTGGTGCTCTTGCTTTTCTTCATCGGTATGGAAGTTTCCCCAACCAAAATCAAATCCAACCTCTGGCTGGCCGGTTTGGGGACACTTGTTCAAATCTCCCTCACTGTTTTAATCGTTGTCGGGATTGGCAAGCTTTTCGGATGGCCTTTAAACCGCAGTATCCTGTTAGGCTTCGTTGTTGCCCTCAGCAGTACGGCTGTTATCTTAAAACTGCTGGAAGATTGGGGCGAACTGCAATCTAAAACCGGGCAGGATGTTCTGGCGATTTTGCTGGCACAGGATGTTGCCGTTGTCCCGATGGTTCTGATTATCGGATATCTTGCCGGAACAAGCGAAGGCGGCAAAAGCCACTTGTTGCTGCAAGGAACTGGTGCCGTTTTACTGGTTGGTTTTGCCGTCTATATTGTGACACGTAAAAAAATCAACCTGCCCTTTGGAGACTTGATCCGACGAAATCACGAACTTCAGGTCCTCAGTGCCCTGTTTATCTGTTTTGGATTGGCCCTTATTTCCGGTTTATTCGACCTGTCCACCGCCTTGGGCGCCTTCGTCGGGGGGATGTTAATCCATGCCACACGCGATACAAACTGGGTAGAACGCAGCCTCATGGGATTCAAGGTGATTTTTATCGCCCTCTTTTTCGTATCCATCGGTTTGCTGGTTGATCTCACCTTTTTTATGGACAACGCCGGGACAGTCCTTGGCCTAGCTTTCCTTGCCCTTTTGCTCAATACCGTCTTAAACACTTTAATCTTGAAGTTATTCAAACGCACATGGGAAGAAAGCCTCTATGGTGGGGCTTTGCTCGCACAAATTGGGGAGTTCAGTTTCGTCTTGGGGGAACTTGGCTTCAAAAGCGGCGTGATTACATCTTATGGAAACCAACTGATTACCCTGATCATTGCCTGTACCCTGCTGGTCAGTCCAGGATGGATTATTTTATGTAAAAAAATCTGCAAAAAATATCTGAAGCCCTTGGATGAACGTCAGGCTTTGATTGAACGTGAACGTCAATACGCTGCCCAAAAAGCAAAAGAGGGGGAAATTCTCCCCCCTCCTTCACCGTCCGCTAGCGAGACAAAATATTGAAATGATCCGCGTTCAGGGCTGACAATTCAATTTCTTCACTGGCTACGGGATGACGCAGGTCATAAACACCATTCATCAAACGTTTGCGCATCTTGGTCCCATCGGAATGTTCCGGGATCATGACCAAAACATCGCTGCATTCATCAAAACCGCTTTGTGCCAACAAGTGTGTCATCGCATCATTATCAAATTGTACTTCGGCCCCAATTTGTGTCGCACCCGATTGCAGGGCTTCGATCTCGGCCCAATTTAACAAGCTTTCACCAATCCCTTGCATACGCAAACGCGGATGAACACACAGGGCGTTAATCGAGGCCGTTTTCATGTTCGGCGTAAACACCGTTAACACATAACCGACCGGTTGGTCGTTCAGCTTCGCTACAATACAATGAGCAATCTGAGACAGGAAATATCGTTTCAATAACTTGCGATAGGCTTTTTTCTTGCCAAAGCACAAGTCCTCCAGCAGCAGTAAATCGGCCAAATCATCGGTTGTTGCATTTTGATACTGGATATGAACGATCTTGTTCATTTCTTTCTTTCCTTATAGAACATATTTAGTGACAGCATCTTGGTCGGAACGAATAGACATCTGTTGTTGTTCCGTTTTAGGCAAACATGCCGGAGCATGATGGGGCAACCCATCGATATTCAAAGCATGTTTCAGGGTGACATTTTCCGCTTCCAGCCGGTCTAGACGCTTCAGAATATCAAAGACGCTAAAAGACAGACTGTTGAATTCATGTGACAAATGCGCCAGTTGGCTTTGCAAGACACGAACTTCGCTGTTTTGGGTTTCTGTGCGACGGAAACATACCAAAGTCGCCGCCAGACTTTGTACATTGAACCGACCAGTGCCAAGGGCACCGCGTTCTTGCAACAAGGCGTGAATTTCTTCATCCGCCCAAACGTTGCGAAGGGCAATCGGTAACATACTGAAAATTTCACTATCGCTGAGACGGGCACACAAGCGCGTCCATATAGATAAATCAGCGTAGCTTTGGCCCGCTTTGAATTTGGGATTGCTGCGAATGCAATCACCAAGAGCCTGTGTAAGTTTATTTGTTTTCACGATCGATGACATTTCGACACCTGTTGATTTGTGGGTGTGAACGGCGATTTTTGACGCCGCTCACTTTTCACAAAGGTTGCCGCAAACCGATATTAGTTTTCGACAACCAGTTTGCCTTCACTGATAATCACAGTGGAAGCTTCGTTGACTGAAATCGGCTCTTGCTCAGAACCGGATAATTGGACGCTGCATGCATCACAAAAACCTTGCAGTTCTGATTTTGCCTCGACCGGCACTTCCATGTCACCGTCCACAATGACAGTGTAGGACATGTCGTCTTCGTTGATTAAATCTGCTGCATGCGCATGAACAGCCCCAAAGATCATTGCAACGCCAAGGGCCAGAACAGACAAACCAGTCTTCATTTTTTTCTCCATTTAACAAGCCCACCAGTTGGGCTGTAATCTCATATAGGGCTGGAACCACACATTTGAAAAGCGAATAATATTTATGTTTAAATTCATTTTTTTCGAATTAATAAAGTCTTTATAAACTTCGCTGCAAACGCCATGCATCTGCACCGTCGCCATAGTAAACAGGTAGATCATCGATCTTAAGAAACCCAAACTTTTGATAAAGCGCAACCGTGTCCGGGTCGTTTTTGCGTACTTCCAAACGCAAACGCCCATAGCCTTTTTGCGCCACGTCAAGCACAACCTTCTCAATCAAACGACTGGCTAAACCTTTCCCGCGATAAAGCGGTAAAACCGCCAGTGAATGAAGCCGGGCAGGTCGATCATTGGGCGGACAAAGACATAAAGCATAACCCACGACCTGTTCATCCATACAGGCGACAAAGACGGCATTGCGGACACCGCGCAAATGATAACGCAATTGGCGACGCGACAGACGATCACTCAAAAAACATTTTTCTTCAATGATCTGCAAAGCATCGAGGTCCGACAACCAGGCACGTCGAAAAACAGTTACCATGGTCTTATCGTCCCCGTATTTCCAGACGGCGCAAGAATTCCGCCATGATTTGCATATAAAGCTCATCCCCCAGATAGGCATCTTCAATCTTATGATCGATATTAGGGTTATCGTTAACTTCCATCACATAAGCCTTTCCATCGGCATATTTCAAATCCACACCATACAAGCCGTCCCCGACCACTTTGGCTGCTTTCAGGGCGGCATCCAACACGGGTTTGGGCACCTCAAACGTCGGCAATGTTTCAAAATCACCCGAAAAATAACGCCGCGATTCGTGGTTATAAATTTGCCAATGATTGCGCGCCATATAGTAACGACAGGCAAAAATCGCCCGACCGTTTAAGACACCAATGCGCCAGTCATATTCGGTAAACAGAAATTCCTGCGCCAAGACCAACGCGTTATCCTGAAACAATAACGTCAGCTTTTCACATAGCTGTTCCCGGTTCGCGACCTTGAACACCCCTAATGAAAAGGATCCTTCCGGCATCTTTAAAATCAGGGGATAGGATAATTGGTGTTCAATATCGGCCAGTGTTTCGTCGCTTTGATCACTGACGACCAGCGTTTTAAGGCTCGGTACGCCGTTATAGTTAAAGGCATCATGTAAGAACACCTTATTACAACAGCGCAGGATGGAAGCTGAATCATCCATAACGATCAGACCTGCGGCCTCTGCCTTATTCACCAAACGATAGGTATGATGGTCAATTGCAGTTGCCTCGCGCACAAACAAGGCATCATATTGATCAATATTTTGTAATTCAGAGACTTGCAAAGTCTGGGCATTAATCCCCAGTTTTGCCGCCGCCTTCACAAAACGGGTAATCGCTTGCCTGTTGCTGGGCGGCACCTTTTCTTCCGGGTCGACCAAAATCGCCATATCCCAACGCAAACGCTTCCCTTTCGCCCCACCGCGCCAGACGGTTTGGGTAAAGGCATGCAAAGCTTGCAGAAAATTATCACGGTGATCTGGGCTCAGCACGGAAGGAGATTCGCGTTTTAAGGTAAAACCCAATTTGCCATGCTCACGATACAGCGTCATCTTTAAGACCGGAGCCGGAAATTGTTGAAACAGTTTTCCGGCCAAACGTTCAATCCGTTTATCTGCACAAACACCAAAAAAGATGAAATGCTCCTGACGTTCATTCAAACTTTCCAGATCACACACGTCATTTTCCGCCAACCAATAACTTTCGGCTTCCGCATGACGATTTCGTAGCGCATTAATCGTTTTCACACTTGGTAAAACGCGGTGACAACGGGCCTCTGCCAACAAAGAACAATAATATCCTTTGCTGAGATAATTTTCTGTATCACACAAATTGATAATGCGTGTTTTTGGCTCATTTAATTTTGGGTAATCGTGCAGATACTTCTCAAAACTAATCAGGGTTGCGGCGGTTTCAAAAGGCCAGTCCGCGCTGTCTTCTACAACAATCAAGGTTTGCTGCATGAATACGGTTCTCTCATATAAACGAAGATTATCTTCAGTTTTCAGAATAAAAAGAAGGAAAGATCTTGCTTTATGCCTCCTTCACACTTTTGAAAAGCGAATAATATCTTAGTTTAAATTTGAAAAAATCGAACTGATTGCAAAGTTTTATTCTTCTTCCAGACTCGCGACATGATGCAAGCCTTCCAACGCTTTTTCAAAACGGGTGCTATCATCATTTTCCATAAAGACGGAATAAACCGCACGCGCAAAGACCGGAGCTTTCTCAATCAATTCCAGACGGCCATCTTCTAAAAAAGGGCGGACCATCCGCATGGGCAGGTAAGCAGATCCCCCATTGGTCAGCAGATACTGTAAGGCCAGCGGGCCATAATTGGTTGTTACCGGTGCCATGTCACGTGCGGGAAATTCGCAGGCATGGTCCATTTTATATTCCGGTCCCCAATCGACAAAAATATAATCTTTGTCACTGGGACCAAAGGCGCGTGTGCTGTCTGAAACCAACACAAGGCGCTCTTCCATTAATTTTTCAACAACAAGCCCGCTGCGATTTTGCGGGGTATAGGTAATGACCAGATCCAACAAGCCATTGACCAATTGCTGCATCAACCATTCAGAAGAACCGACATCGGCCAAAATCGCATAATCTGGCACCGCTTTTTTAATCCACGGCAACCATTTCACCATCAGGCGTTCCCATAAGGTAAACTGAACACCGACGCTTAAGCGCGCTTCAAAGGCAGTTGGCAAGGCCACTTCTTGACGAGCCTGTTCCCATGTTTGAACGATTTTTTCCGCAAACGGGCGAAATTGCGCACCTGCCGGTGTCAATGTCGTCCCGGACTTCGTTCGAATAAACAGGGTTTGCCCCAACAGGTCTTCCAACTGTTTAATGCGTGTGCTGATGGTTGATTGTGTGACATACAACTGATCGGCAGCTTTGGCGAAATTGCCAAGCTCGATAATCGCCAGAAATGTTTTCGCTAAGGTAATGTCCATCCGACGCCCGCGCTCCTACGCTCAGCCCCGTTCGTCAGGCCGCATCCGTTTTTACAGCAGGCAAAACATCCTGTTTTGACTTTGCAGCGGCTTCCATTTGTGTGATTTTTTGTTGAAGACGTGCGATTTCCTGCTCGGCATATTCCGTGTCTTTTTTCCGGCTCATCGCAATCACCCGCCATTTGGCAACAGACAACCACGTCAATAACGCCCCAAAGAAAAACCCGAAGGCCAACGTACCAAGGCTAAGTAAGTATAGCGGGATATCCTGAGAAAACGGCAGCGGCCAGAAGTCAACAGCAATCGGGCCACGATTGGACACAGCAAAAATAACCACAACAAGTGCAAACGGTACAAAAAGCAGCCAAGACAGGATTCTCATCACGCGTAACTTTCAAAAAGAGTGCGAACGCACGTCAACCTCAAGCAAAGACGTAAACGCATTCGCCTGTCATACACTGATGTACATACGCAAGGAAAGTGAAATCAGCCGTTCAGGCGTTCTCTCAATTTCTTTCCGGTCTTGAAGTATGGGACGGCTTTTTCGCCCACATCCACAGATTCACCTGTACGTGGGTTACGACCAACGCGTGAGCCACGTGTTTTGACGGAAAATGCGCCGAAACCGCGTAACTCCACCCGATCACCTGTTGCCAACGCAGACGTAATTTCATCGAAAATAGTCGAAACAATTCGTTCTACATCACGCTGGAAAAGGTGGGGGTTTGCTTCTGCCAAACGCGCAATCAGTTCCGATTTGGTCATTGGCACCTGCTCCTTATTTAAAATCGGCCCGACGGTGAGCCTCCAATAAGCTTATTGCTTTTATTAAGGGTGCCAGACGGAAACCAAACCGTCAAGTCTAAGCCCTTCTGGAATCAACGTTTTATTGAAAAAACTTCCAAAAATCCGACTTTGTGTCTCTTGCCAAAAAGTTTCTTCACCATATAAAGCATCAAAAATCTCTAGGTCTTTCGCCAGTTTTTTCTCTTCATTCAACCAGCGGATTGCTGTTGTCTCATTACCAATTTCATCAATCAAACCAACCGTTCTTGCCTGTCGTCCCGTAAAAATACGGCCATCCGCCAAGGTCTGGGCCTTGTCAATCGCCAGCCCGCGACGTTCAACCACCATGCCCAAAAACATCTGGTACATATCCATAATCACATCCTGTGTGATTTTTTTGGCTTCAGGCGTCAAATCTTCCATCGGATTCGGCGTGGCTTTCAAGGGCGAGCTTTTGATCACCACTGGCTTGATGCCAATTTTTCCCATCAGTTCTTTCACGTTTGCCGATTGCATCAAAACACCGATAGAACCGGTTAACGTCCCTTCGCGCGCCACAATATAATCACTGGCCAACGCCGTCATATAAGCAGCAGAGGCGGCAACTTCCCCCATCACGGCGACCACGGGTTTTTTCGCAGCCAGTGCCCGCAAGTTTTTATAAAGGGCTTCACCACCGACAACCGTTCCACCGGGGCTGTTAATGCGTACAATAACGGCCTTTACCCGGTCATCACGGGCAAGTTCGGCAATCAAGTCATCACGTTCCACATCGTCGCTGATAATTCCATCCACCCAAAGGCGTGCAATGTGGTCGCCATGTGACAACATATCGAAACGCGCTGCCAAGGCTAAGACCACACCACAAAGTGCAAGAATGCCGATCCCTTGCCAGATCCGCAAACGGCGTTTCAGGCGTATCCGGTCCAGCAACCAATCCGAAGAAAATGTCATCAATACCCGCTTTCTTGTTCACTAAGGCGCAAACAATCAGAATGTTCCATATATAAGCTACCCATCGGTAACAACAACTTTGCGCCGCATATATAAAAGCAAAAACCTCTTCCCGTCAAAGCAGGAAGAGGTTTTTTTGTCTTATTCAAAAGAAAGAGCTGAGCTTTCCCTTAATGTAAAACAATGTTTACATCAGGTTGGCAATTAGCCTTCTTTCTTTTGTTCCAGAGCGGCACCAAGAATGTCACCCAAAGATGCGCCGGAGTCGGAAGAGCCGTATTCAGCCATAGCTTTCTTCTCTTCTTCAACTTCCAGAGCTTTCACAGACAGAGTAACCTTGCGGTTTTTCTTGTCGAACTGTGTAACTTTGGCGTCAACTTTATCACCTGCATTGAAACGATCTGTACGTTGATCACCACGATCACGTGCCAGATCACCACGACGGATGTAACCTGTCAGGCCGCCGTCGATTTCAACTTCCAGACCGTTTTCTTCAACACCAACAACTGTACAAGTCACAACTTGGTTTTTCTTGATGTCGCCAGCAGCAGACTCAAACGGATCTTCAGAAAGCTGTTTGATGCCGAGGGAGATACGTTCTTTCTCAACGTCAACGTCGAGAACTTTCGCTTTCACAACATCACCTTTGTTGAAGGAAGCCAGCGCTTCTTCCGGTGTGCCTTCCCATGCCAGATCAGACATGTGAACCATACCGTCGATCTCACCGTTCAAGCCGATAAACAGACCGAATTCAGTGATGTTTTTGATTTCGCCTTCAACTTCAGACCCAGCCGGGTTTTCAGCCAGGAACGCATCCCACGGGTTGGACAGGCACTGTTTCAGACCCAAGGAGATACGGCGTTTGACCGGATCGACATCCAGAACCATAACTTCAACTTCTTGAGAAGTAGAAACGATTTTGCCCGGGTGAACGTTCTTTTTAGTCCAAGACATTTCAGAAACGTGAACCAGACCTTCAACGCCCGGCTCCAGCTCAACGAATGCACCGTAGTCAGTGATGTTGGTAACACGACCAGAGAATTTGCCGTCGATCGGGTATTTCGCGTCCACGCCTTCCCACGGATCAGCTTCGAGCTGTTTCATGCCCAAAGAGATACGCTGTGTATCGGAGTTGAAGCGGATAACCTGTACTTTAACAGTTTCACCAATTTGCAGCGCTTCAGACGGGTGCGCAATACGGCGCCAAGCAATGTCGGTAACGTGCAGCAAGCCGTCGATACCACCCAAATCGATGAATGCACCGTAATCGGTGATGTTCTTGACGACACCGTCCAGAACCTGACCTTCTTCCAGACCTTTGATAAGATCGCCGCGCGCTTCAGCACGTGCTTCTTCAAGAACGGCACGACGTGAAACAACGATGTTGCCGCGCTGACGGTCCATTTTCAAGATTTGGAACGGTTGAGCATTGCCCATCAACGGTGTCACGTCGCGAACCGGACGGATGTCAACTTGGGAACCCGGCAAGAAGGCAACAGCGCCGTTAAGGTCAACTGTAAAGCCGCCTTTAACGCGGCCGAAGATAACGCCGTTAACGCGTTCTTGTGCTTCGAACTGCTTCTCGAGTTTCTTCCATGCTTCTTCACGTTTCGCTTTTTCACGAGACAGAACAACTGTACCGTCTTTGTTTTCATAGCGTTCCACAAAAACGTCAACATTGTCGCCAGAGGACAATTTTTGCGCTTCTTCGCCATAACCAAATTCTTTAAGCGGGATACGGCCTTCGGATTTCAATCCAACATCGACCATAGCGAAATCGTTTTCTACACGGATGATTGTACCGGTAACGACTTGGCCTTCAAAAAGGGCTTCTTCACCGAATGCTTCGTTAAAGAGGTCTTCAAAATTTTCTACAACAGGTGCTGCTTCAGTCATAATATCAATAGTCCTAATAATGTTGTTACATGCCAAACGGTTGATTCCGTTGGTCTGTCACCAGCCATTGCGTCGAAGACGGGTTGGTCGGGCTGCGCGGTGACTGACAGACGACCATCTTCATGGAAAGTGCAAAAAAGCCTCCATCGTTTCCATTTTTTTCGGAAACGCTGCAAGCCCATTTACAGACGTATATTTTAAGTTCGTTCAGAAATGATCGATTTGGCCTGCGCAATAACTTCTTCAATATCCAGATCGGATGTATCCAAAATTACAGCGTCGTCAGCTGCCTTTAACGGTGCGGCAGCTCGTTGGCTATCGCGCGCGTCACGGTCTTTCATATCCTTTAAAACCTGCGCGTATATAGCGTCAAGACCACGATCTTGCAACTCTTTTAGTCGTCTTTGTGCACGGACCTCAGTTGAGGCGGTGACAAACAGCTTCACATCCGCATTGGGACAAACCACCGTCCCAATATCACGACCATCCAAAACAGCCCCGTCTTTGCCCACTGGCGGCTCTGCAGCAAAACGGCGTTGAAAAGCCAAAAGCTCGTCCCTAACCGATTGAATTACAGCAACTTTTGAAGCTGCTTGAGCTGCTTCATCATGACGTAATGCATCATTTTCAAGATCTGCCGGTTGCAAATTTTGCGCGGCTGCCAAAGCCAAGTTTTCATCACTCGGATCGCCCTGTTTTTGCAAAACTGAAAAGCCCGTTGCCCGATACAAAAGCCCCGTATCCAGATAAGCTAAATTCAAATCCTGCGCGACTCGACGCGCCAAAGTCCCTTTACCGGCGGCGGCGGGTCCATCAATGGCGACAACAATCGTCATGTTACGCCCCTTCCCCTTGAATGTTGGCCCCCAGACCGTTCATCAGATCATTAAAACCAGGGAAACTGGTATCAATCGGAGACGCATCATCAATCCGAACGGGTTGAACCGAAGCCATCCCGAAAACAATAAAGGACATGGCAATGCGATGATCCAAACGGGATTTAATCTCTCCACCGCCCTGTGCCGGGGATCCATTACCATTGACCACCAGATAATCGTCACCTTCTTCCAAATCAACACCACAGGCTGCCAGACTTTCGGCGACCACGGCCAAACGGTCACTTTCCTTAACACGCAATTCTTCCAAACCGTTCATACGCGTTGTTCCCTTGGCAAAGGATGCTGCCACCGCCAGAACCGGATATTCATCAATCATGCTGGGTGCCCGACTTGCCGGAACATCCACGCCTTGTAACTGGGAATATTCCACCACCAGATCAGCGACTTCTTCCCCCGCTTCAATACGGCGGTTTTCTTCGGTGATCTTTGCACCCATTTCTTTTAAGGTCATGAACAGACCGGTCCGCAACGGGTTCATCCCTACGGCTTCCACCGTAATTTTAGAACCGGGCACAATCAAAGCCGCCACAACAGGAAATGCTGCCGAGCTTGGGTCCGTCGGCACAACCACATCACGGGCCACCAGTTCCGGCTGCCCCGTCAAGGTGATAATACGCCCGCCCTTCTCTTCATGCACGACTTCAACGTCAGCCCCGAAATGAGTCAACATTTTTTCAGTATGATCCCGGCTCGGGTTGGGCTCAATCACAGTGGTTTTCCCCGGTGCATTCAACCCTGCCAGTAATACCGCAGATTTGACCTGAGCAGAGGCCACCGGTAGTTCATATCGGATCGGCATGGGGTTACTTGTCCCTTGAATCGCGATTGGCATGCGTCCCTTATCACGCGATACAAAATTCACACCGATGGGTCGTAACGGTTTCATCACCCGTTCCATCGGACGTGAACATAATGACGCATCGCCCGTCATAAAGGTCGTAAACGGTTGCGTTGCCAAAATGCCCATCAATAACCGAGCGGCTGTCCCGGAATTGCCCATATCCAGAACGCCTGTCGGTTCGCTAAAACCACCCACACCGCGTCCCTGTACCGTCCAAGTTCCATCTTCTTCGCGCTCCACCTGTGCCCCCAACGCGCGCATGGCAGAAGCCGTACATAAAACGTCTTCCCCTTCCAACAAGCCACTGACCCGTGTTTGGCCAACCGCCATTGCCCCAAACATGAGGGCGCGGTGGGAAATAGACTTATCGCCAGGGACACGAATAGCCCCGTTCAAGGGGGAACTTTGGTTCGAAATGACAGATTTCACGACGTTTTTAGCCTCCGATAGCAGAATTCCCCGGCACTTTCTTACAGTGGCCCAATGAAGTCAATCAAAGATCCGTGTAAAAAAATGCAATTTGGCATCACTCTGAACAAGACATTTTGTTTTTTTCATTATACAGTTTTTTAGAAACACCATGATAAATGGGATGGTCAATTTCTCTTATTCGGTGATTTCGCAGTCTTAAAGCCTATATGACCTGCGGATCTCCGGCCTTTGTTGAGCATTGCGAAGGGAGGGTAACATATGAAACCTGAATGGGGCTCCAAACACGAATGCCCAGGATGCGGCGCGCATTTTTACGACATGCGCAAACCGGATGCAGCTTGCCCAAAATGCAGCACCCCGATTAATGACAAAGCTGCATTAATGGCAAAAAAAGGCGCGGTTGAAAAAGCCCCGCCTCCAAAAGTCAAGCGCGATGATCTAGATGACTTCGACGATGTCGATGATGATATCGAACTGGGCGATGATGACGATGACTTCATCGAAGACACCGACGATCTGGTTGGAAACGATGAGTCTGATATGTCAGAAATCATGGAACATATAGACGAGGACACGATAGACGAAAACATCTAGAAAAAATTTTTGCCCCTCCATGCATTTTTATCTTGCATGACGCAAAAAAATAGCTAATTTTGCGCCGTACCTACTTACGGGGCTATAGCTCAGCTGGGAGAGCGCTACAATGGCATTGTAGAGGTCAGCGGTTCGATCCCGCTTAGCTCCACCATTACAGACGGACATTCATACGGTGACGTGGAATGTCCGTTTTGTTTTTTACGCACAATACTGCGGTTTATGACGACTGGTGACGTTGATTACGACGGTCAAATCAGACGTTATTTGACTGTAAATTCAGATCAGAATCGATACAGTGATACAGTAAACCGATACAGGCGAACTCCATTTGAGGTTCGGCATGGGTAAACTGGTTGGTCTTCAACGTCGTGGAAACGTATGGCGGTATCGTCGGTGGGTGCCGTTGAATTTGCGTGACCGTATCGGCAAATCAGAACTCATAAAATCATTGGAAACAAATGATTATCAGACCGCTGTGCGACGTTACAGAACCGTCAGTCGGGATATTGAACAGATCATCACCAATGCCCGTGGTAAAGCATCTATGGATGATTTTGATGGGTCCAGACTGATACAGGGAAGTGATACAGTAGAACTCCAAATCAAAGCTCCACCACAGTCTGATCCAGACGGTCTCAGAACGTTGATTAAAACGGTTGTTGAAGAGGTTCTGGAAGTCCATGCACCAAGGAAGCCATCAATCACTTTAGACGACCTCTATCATCGTTATATGGACGATCCGGCACGATCTCGTTCAAAGAAGACGGTGATGACGTATCAATCGGTTTACAACGTGCTGATCGACATCTTCGGTGTCGATAAACCCATCGCCGATATTGATCGTGAAGACTGTCGTCGGTTTATGGATGTGGTGCGGCATCTACCTGCGAATGCCAAGAAACGGTTTCCAAAGAAAACGTTGGTGGAAATATCTGCTATTGCCCGTGAGCGTAAGATGAAGCCGATGGCACCACTCACGATTAACAAATACGTGAACAAACTGTCAGCGATGCTGAATTGGGCTGTCGAAGAGGAATTATTGGATCATAATCCTGCAATCGGATTGAAAGTGGCTGATCCCGTTCACGCTCAAGATAAACGTCTCCCGTTTACGGATCATCAGTTGCAGAAGATATTCATCGCATTATCCGATAAAACGGGTGCCGAATATTGGGTTCCCCATATTGGGCTTTATAACGGTTTACGTTTGAATGAAATCTGCCAATTGAATGTCGAAGACATTGTAGTGAGGGATCAGGTCTGGTGTTTTAATATCACCCGTGAAACGGATCGTGGCGTTGACGATAAAGTTCTCAAAACCAAATCATCCGAACGTGTGGTGCCGATCCATCCGCATCTGATGGAACTCGGCTTCATGCGGTATTTGAAGACGTTCGAGAAGAAGCCTCGATCAAAGTTATTCCCAGACATTCCCATTGGCACGACCGGATATCGCTCCGATCAATTCTCAAAATGGTTCACCCGGTTCTTGAAATCAATTGATGCCGATGGTGATCGCACCAGTTTCCATTCATTCCGTCATAATTTTCGTGATGCATTACGCACCGCCGATGTCCGTCATGAAATCGCTATGTTATTAGGCGGATGGTCCGACAGGTCTAATTCACGGGCATCACAAGCATTCTATGGGCGTGGATATTCAATGGACGTTGTGGCGGAGGAACTGGGGAAGGTCAGGTATGATGTTTGGAGTTGTTGATACGGCCATATCACATAGGCGTTTTCGATAACATTATACCCAATTCGTTTGAGACTTTATTTCATCACCTTGGCATGTTGTGCGTCACTTCCCAATCATGCCATACAATGCCTGTCGGTCGTAGCTGGTTAGTTCTTCCATGTAGCTTTTGTTTAAATCTATGACATTGTTACGCTGTGAAGAAAGAAATATCGATAACTTTTGGGTCAAATAATCTCTGAACCTTATTTAATTTGTCCAAAACTCTCTTTCAAAGAAAATCAATAAGACTAACACTTCAAGCCGTCCTGCAAGCATAGCTACCGTCAGCACCCATTTTGCAACATCGGATAATGGCTGGAAAGTGCCCGAAGGACCAATAATATGCCCCATTCCGGGTCCAACGTTTGTTATAGCTGTAACGCTTGCTGAATAGGCTGTTACTATATCAAGCCCCAGCAGTGACAAAATGACAGTGAAAATCGCAATAGTGGCTATAAATACCGCTAAAAAAGCCAAAACTGATGAAGGAACATCATTTGCAAGTGGACGGCCATTATATTTCATAATAATGACACGGTTAGGGGATAAAAGTTTTTTGAGATGACTACGAACAAATATCCAAAGCACCTGATAACGATAAATTTTAATGGCACCCGCTGTGGACCCTGAACAGCCTCCAACAAACATCAGGACCAAAAACATACCAACGGCTCCGTGTCCCCACGCTGTGTAGTCGTCCGTTGCAAAACCTGTTGTCGTGACAACAGAGGTTATGTTGAATGAAGTTAGGGTTAGAGCATGAAAGACACTAATTTCTCTTTCATTTACTAACCAAAGCGTCATAAAGGCACTGCTTAATAATAAAAATAAAAGGAAACCTTTTACCTGTTGGTCGGTAATAATCGCACGGTAATTACCCAAAGTCATTTTTACGAATAAAAAGAACGGAATTGCACCGCATATCATAAAGACAGTGCCAGCCCAATGAAGGCTTAATTCCTTAAAATGTCCGAAAGAAGCATTATGAGTTGAGTAACCACCTGTTGAAATTGTTGTCATTGCATGATTTACAGCATCAAAAAAACTCATTCCTAAGATATAATATACACCGACACATAAGGCGGTTAGTGCAAGATAAACCAGACTCAATCGGTAGATTGTATTTTTAGTAAAACGATCTGCTTCACTTTCTGTCCCTGAACTTTCTATTTTGAAAAGCTGCATTCCGCCAATTTTAAGCATCGGTAAAATCAGAACAGCAATAGCAATAATCCCGATCCCACCAATCCATTGAAGAATTGAACGCCAAAGGAGAAGGCCGGGGGGTAACGTATCAATTTCTGTGAAAATTGTTGAACCTGTCGTCGTGATAGCAGACATCGTTTCAAATACCGCATCGGTGGGTGAAACTCCCGTAAAAACAAAAGGAATTGCACCGAATACAGTTACAACAATCCAGCCAGTTGTAATGAGAAAAAATGCTTGAGGAAGGTTTAATCGATGACTTACAGAATCCTGTCCACCTAATACGACGCATATCCCAACAAATGCTGAAATACCAGCCGATAGAAGGAATACTTTCCAATCAAGGTTTTGATAAATAGCATCCGTTGCAGCAGGGATGAGCAACATCGCACTTACCCAACAGATAATCCAACCAATAATGTGATATGTTGCTCTTAAATCTACCATATTCGTATAAAGTTTGTGCATATTAATCAAATTGTGATGCAGCAATATATAGAAATTCCCTGATCAGCAACAGTCCATAATTTTTAAGTTGCTTTCGGTGCAACGAAAAAGATAAATGCAAACTCATAACTGATCACAGTTTCATTTTGCCTCCCTTTTTAAAATCACTCTATGCAATTTAAAAATAATCAGGCATAGAACCGCCCATTCGAGATAATTCAGGTTCCGCAAATGACATTAATGATTTTGGCAATAGTCTTTGGCTTGGCTTTATTGGTTTGGAGTGCTGATAAATTCATAGAAGGTGCTTCAACAGTAGCATTGCACGCCGGAATGCCTCCAATACTTATTGGTATGATCGTCGTAGGATTCGGCACATCAGCACCTGAAATGGTCGTTTCCACAATAGCAGCATTAGAAAATAACTCTGGAATTGCTTTAGGAAATGCATATGGTTCGAACATTGCCAACATTGGGTTGATTTTGGGCCTAACTATTTTATTAAAACCGATATTCTTGCACTCAAGCATTGTCAAAAAAGAAATACCCATACTTATTGGGATCAGCTTTCTTGCTGGTGGTATTTTAGTTGATGGTGAACTCGACTCTTATGACGGGTATTTGCTGCTTCTGGGGTTCTTCACTTTGGTCGGCTGGTCTATTTATTCCGGTTTAATGAAGAATAACGATCCATTGGCATCAAATGTTGATAAAGAGATTTCCCATAATACACACTCACTCCGCTATGGTGTATTATGGCTTGTGATCGGTCTCATTCTACTCATTGCAAGTTCCCGATTACTTGTTTGGGGTAGCGTTTCGCTTGCTCAAGCATTTGGGGTTAGTGATTTGATAATTGGATTGACAATCGTTGCAATCGGCACGTCCCTGCCAGAACTCGCATCATCTATTGTGGCGGTATACAAAAATGAGCACGAGATTGCTGTCGGCAATGTAGTTGGATCAAACATGTTCAATGTTCTTGCCGTCATCGGTATAGCGGGGAGTATCTCTGAAACCTCAGCCCCAGAAGAAATCCTTTATAGGGATTGGGGCGTTATGATTTTACTAACAGTGCTATTGTATCTAATTTCCGCTCGACAAAAGGAAAATGGTATTGGGCGTAAAACCGGTGCTATCTTTCTTTGCATTTATGTAAGCTACCTTGTTTATCTTGTTTTTTCACAATAAATACCGCTTTAAATCTCAAGCTCAAACGTTTTATGGTCGCTTGAGATAACGATTCACTCGAATTGTAAATTCATATCAATTCCCTTGAAGGCATTTAAATCGTCACCAACCAGCATGGCTGCTTTAAAAGCTGGACGATCCTGTAGTCGTTGAAGGTAATCCTGTAATTGAGGTTTGTAATATTCAGAAAAACCGATCACTTCACCAAAATGCAAGGCATAACCAACGGCAATGTCTGCAATGGTAAAACGGCCATCA
Source organism: Terasakiella sp. 4MB5A (assembly GCF_050058155.1). Lineage (GTDB taxonomy): Bacteria > Pseudomonadota > Alphaproteobacteria > Rhodospirillales > Terasakiellaceae > Terasakiella > Terasakiella halodenitrificans. The sequence goes on from NZ_CP188815.1 coordinate 3,510,605, forward strand.
CACAGATACTGATGTGTCTCCATATGGGCGTTCAGCATTCGCAATCGAGCGAGAAACCATTTCGCATAATCGGTTACGACCTGCGGCTGACGTCGTTCGACAGTCTCTAAACATGAATATCGGAAGACCAGTGCTTGCGGGAAAGTGAACGTCGCATCACTTTGAAAAAGCCAATTCAGGTATTGAGCATATTCGGGATGGTCCGCTTTTAAACCCAAGTCATACCGATTGTATTTTTCTACCAGATACAAACAGATGGCTGACGATTCAGTCATTTGGGTATCGCCATCTATAAAATATGGAACCGTTCCCATCGGATTTTTTTCAAGGTATTCTGGCTGGAAAACCCTCGGTGGAAAGGGCAATGTTTCAACATCATACTCTACGCCCAATTCTTCCATAGCCCATAGGGGGCGTAAAGAACGGGTATTGTAGCAATGCCAAAGTTTCATCTATCCACTCCTGCTGTATGTTTTTCATTACAGTATTGGGAATGCCTATTAACCAGCAAGAAAACAAAATTAAGGCAATGTAAATGATTTCAAGCTAGTAGAAATGTCGGTTGGATAATCAACGATATGTCACCATATTAAAAATTACTCAGATCAATATGGATCAAAGCATCGTATAGTTTTTTCACATATCTCTCAGAGGTGCTGCTTCCTGTCGCATACCTCGTTCAATTCCGTTGACCTATCCGAAATACCTCTTACACTGATGATGAGGATAGGTAAGTCACTCGCTAAACCAATGGCGTGTTTTGTTCACAACAGCCACCAGTGACAGCATGACAGGCACTTCAACCAGCACACCGACTACTGTCGCAAGGGCGGCACCGGAATGAAGTCCAAACAGGGAAATAGCAACAGCAACCGCGAGTTCAAAGAAGTTCGATGTTCCAATTAAGCATGCTGGTCCCGCAATATTGTGTGGCAACTTCAAAGCTCTCGCCCCCAGATAGGCGATGAGGAAAATGCCGTAGGTCTGGATCAACAACGGGATTGCAATCAGCACAATATCTTGTGGTTGGTCGATGATTTTTTCTGCCTGAAAACCAAAGAGCAGAACAACCGTTGAAAGCAAACCCACAACCGACCACGGTTTGATTTTGTCCAGAAAAGCTGTGAGCTTACTGTGGTCATTTTTTCGATCCAGACGGTTCCGTGTGAAAATGCCCATTACCAGCGGGATGACAACATACAACACAACAGAAAGAAGCAGTGTTTCCCACGGCACATGAATTTCTGAAATCCCCAGCAGAAAGGCCGCAATCGGTGCAAAGGCAAAGACCATGATGATGTCATTCACCGATACCTGAACAAGTGTATAGTTCGGATCACCTTTGGTCAGTTGGCTCCAGACAAAAACCATCGCTGTGCAGGGAGCCACACCTAAGAGGATCATCCCAGCAATATATTGTTCAGCTGTTTCAGGGTCGACCCAGTCGGCAAAGAAGACTTTGAAGAACAACCAGCCGAGAAAGGCCATTGAAAAAGGCTTGATCAGCCAATTGACCACAACAGTCAGAATAATTCCCTGTGGTTTTTTGCGGATGTCTTTGATCGAGGAAAAGTCGATCTGCACCATCATCGGATAGATCATAATCCAGATCAGGACAGCAACAACCAAATTGACATGAGCATATTCCAATCCTGCAATAACGGCGAAGATGGATGGGAGCATGTTTCCCAATAAGACGCCTGTGATGATGCAGAGTGCAACCCAAACAGTGAGGTATCTTTCAAATATTCCCATTTTATTCGCCACCGATCTGATAGGTGTCTTTGAGGTATTGAATTTGGTCCGCTTTAGTCAGGGCTTTGGGTCTAAGTGACTGAACTTCCGATTTCACCGTTCCCCAATCCAATCCCATTTCCAACAATAGGATTGCCGCCATAAAACCCGTGCGACCAGAACCGCCTCGGCAATGAATCGCAACAGGATTTTCTTGTTTTAACATTCCTAGCACTTCGGCTTTTTTATCTGCGAAAACCTGTTGAAACTCATTGTCCGGCACACTGTCGTCTTCGATAGGGAAATAAAACCAGTTAAGTCCTTTGTTTTGACACGCATCCGGCAATGTTTGGGCATTGAATTTCTGCATTTCCGCTTTAGGCATTAAAGTAATAATTGCTTTTGCACCGGCATTCGCCAGTGTATCAACCGCCTCTGTCAAAGATGTTTCTTTGGTTCCCGGACAAGGGGTGAAAATCAGGGAAACACCTAAGCTGGAATTCAATACGTCAAAAGGATGTGTCATTTCTTGATCTCAAGTGAGGTTGTTAGGATAGTCCGATCTCGTCCAGTCGCTTTTGCAAGGATAGTTTGTCAAGAGATTGCAGTGGAAGTGATGTGAAGATTGAAATGCGATTGTTGAGCATTCGATATGTGTCCGAGAATGCCAAAGAAATTTCAGAAGGTGAACCCGTTGCCAATACAGGGTCAGGGACTCCCCAGTTAGCCGTCAATGGTTGGCCGGGCCACACGGGGCAAACTTCATGAGCCGCGTTGTCGCAGACGGTAAATACAAAATCGAGCTTGGGAGCATCATCACCCATAAACTCTTCCCATTTTTTTGAACGAAGCTGATCAACGGGAAGATTGCTTCTACGCAACAGTCTTATCGTTTCAGGATGAACTTCGCCTCGTGGTGTAGACCCTGCACTGTAGGCTTTAAAACGTCCCATGCCTTCACGATTTAGAATGGACTCAGCCATAATGCTTCTGGCAGAGTTCCCTGTGCAGAGAAACAGAACGTTAAATACTTTGTCTTTCGAAATATCGGCAGTCATTGAGCGGCCCTCTGATATGGATTTTAAAATACCCAGAGAGTCCGCACATACTTCCGGCTGCCCATTGCAGCATTCCATCAGCAAATAATTCACCAACACCCCGACAGCAGAAACATTGGCTTCATAAATTATGAAACGACCTTGTTTGTAGCTGTCAATCAACCCCGCCATTCGTAATTCACGCAAGTGAGCAGACAAGGTTGAAGGTGTCGCATGCAGATGCTCTGCCAAATCCCCGGCACTCATTGCTCCCTTATTAATCAGGGTTCGAAAAGCACTAAGCCTTGTCTCATGTGCAAGGACGGCAAATAGTTGAACGGCATTCTCTGTTTTCATGTTGCTTTTATATTTCGTGAAAATACGAAGAGTCATGTTATAGTTTTATGACGAGCGTTTAACAACTCCAAACATCATACCTGACCTTCCCCAGTTCCTCCGCCACAACGTCCATTGAATATCCACGCCCATAGAATGCTTGTGATGCCCGTGAATTAGACCTGTCGGACCATCCGCCTAATAACATAGCGATTTCATGACGGACATCGGCGGTGCGTAATGCATCACGAAAATTATGACGGAATGAATGGAAACTGGTGCGATCACCATCGGCATCAATTGATTTCAAGAACCGGGTGAACCATTTTGAGAATTGATCGGAGCGATATCCGGTCGTGCCAATGGGAATGTCTGGGAATAACTTTGATCGAGGCTTCTTCTCGAACGTCTTCAAATACCGCATGAAGCCGAGTTCCATCAGATGCGGATGGATCGGCACCACACGTTCGGATGATTTGGTTTTGAGAACTTTATCGTCAACGCCACGATCCGTTTCACGGGTGATATTAAAACACCAGACCTGATCCCTCACTACAATGTCTTCGACATTCAATTGGCAGATTTCATTCAAACGTAAACCGTTATAAAGCCCAATATGGGGAACCCAATATTCGGCACCCGTTTTATCGGATAATGCGATGAATATCTTCTGCAACTGATGATCCGTAAACGGGAGACGTTTATCTTGAGCGTGAACGGGATCAGCCACTTTCAATCCGATTGCAGGATTATGATCCAATAATTCCTCTTCGACAGCCCAATTCAGCATCGCTGACAGTTTGTTCACGTATTTGTTAATCGTGAGTGGTGCCATCGGCTTCATCTTACGCTCACGGGCAATAGCAGATATTTCCACCAACGTTTTCTTTGGAAACCGTTTCTTGGCATTCGCAGGTAGATGCCGCACCACATCCATAAACCGACGACAGTCTTCACGATCAATATCGGCGATGGGTTTATCGACACCGAAGATGTCGATCAGCACGTTGTAAACCGATTGATACGTCATCACCGTCTTCTTTGAACGAGATCGTGCCGGATCGTCCATATAACGATGATAGAGGTCGTCTAAAGTGATTGATGGCTTCCTTGGTGCATGGACTTCCAGAACCTCTTCAACAACCGTTTTAATCAACGTTCTGAGACCGTCTGGATCAGACTGTGGTGGAGCTTTGATTTGGAGTTCTACTGTATCACTTCCCTGTATCAGTCTGGACCCATCAAAATCATCCATAGATGCTTTACCACGGGCATTGGTGATGATCTGTTCAATATCCCGACTGACGGTTCTGTAACGTCGCACAGCGGTCTGATAATCATTTGTTTCCAATGATTTTATGAGTTCTGATTTGCCGATACGGTCACGCAAATTCAACGGCACCCACCGACGATACCGCCATACGTTTCCACGACGTTGAAGACCAACCAGTTTACCCATGCCGAACCTCAAATGGAGTTCGCCTGTATCGGTTTACTGTATCACTGTATCGATTCTGATCTGAATTTACAGTCAAATAACGTCTGATTTGACCGTCGTAATCAACGTCACCAGTCGTCATAAACCGCAGTATTGTGCGTAAAAAACAAAACGGACATTCCACGTCACCGTATGAATGTCCGTCTGTAATGGTGGAGCTAAGCGGGAGTGTGTATCCGTTGATTACAGCGGGTTTGACGATGATTGACGCAATCACACCACGGACGTTTCCAGCACCGTTCACACGCCAATTCTGACGATCTACAGACAAGATCATCATGGGTATAAAAATGAAAAGACCACACGACGTAACCGCCTGTGTGGTCTCTGTAATGGTGGAGCCTAGCGGGAACATGACGGGTATGAAAGCGACCCGTTTTTATCCCGGCAACTTCCTTATTGGAATCAGATCGGTAAATGTTGCGATCATGAATTTAGCATTGAAAAACATCATTGATGCTCAGGCTGCATTCGACAATTTGTCCTACATGCTGCAAACCCAGTCGTAAGCTTTTTCTGGTCGATCACAATTGAACCAGAAGGTTGTCAGGTTAAAATGAAGTTCAAAGCCTTCTCCAATGATTGAGAATGATGTCGATCCATCCGTAGAAGTGCTCCGCTTAATCGAAGCATCGTTGACAAGTTTACCCGCACATTGGATTAATCTCGCTTGGTTTAGCAATACCCACCGCTTTATGAGTGTCATCTTGTCTTCGTAATAGAAAGACAACCGTGATTTCCCATCAAAGAAGATCGGTAGATAACGACGATTACTAAATGCCTTAGCCAAGATTTTCAGGCTCTGACGACTTTCAGCATCCATGTTACGCTTAACATAATACTGATAGGCGATAGTGATGACGCCATTGTGCCAGTTCACAGAGAATTCATTGTCCAAAGCACGAACCAGTTTTCTTAATTCCCGGACCTTTTGTTTGCGTTCTTCGGGCTTCATATCAACCCTCACTATCTTGGATGTTTGGGTAAATGCTACCCTTGACGGCTTCTGCAAATGGTCGTTCATCACCTTCTTCTTCGAAGTAGACGCTGACGATTGCACGGTGATGGATCGTTACGTGCTTCATTGAGTGGGACATATTAAGTTCCTCATGTTGTTAATAACAATGAAGCCCTTATCTCGCACCTTTTTGGGTCTGTCAGTTTTCCAATTTAACTTGATCAGCCCCAAGCATTCGGTTTTGGTTTACCGTATAAACCTTCCTGATACTGGTGCCGTTGAAGTAGTCATTATCGGTGCTCAAGTCACCCTGTGAATCGTTTACAATAATCACGGATCATCGGCGTCCATAGGTAATCCAAAAAAGATTGATGGCACGTCGCCTGACGTCGAGTGCCGCCACATCGGGTTTGTCGGCGACGGCAAGCGTCACCGGCCAACACCCTCGTGTCATTTCACTTCGTTCCGTTTTTTGAGAGGAATTGTCGCTTCGCTGTCATGTATATTGGTGCTGGTCAAAAAGCCCCACTAAATGACACCTCTAACTATATTATATTAGGAGGTCCAGTTAAGGGGGCTTTTTGCCAAATGAATACATACCGCAGACAAATAGCGACGTGAGCAACGCGAACGGAGTAATTTGTCGAGGTATCGGTCTCTGCGTTTACGCAGATGACCGTTAATGATTAAACCAGTCCCTCTCTCAAAGAACTTGTGCAGCGACCTGCTGCAACATCACCGGATTGGTCTCAGCGTATGACGCCGTTTGGCTGATATTGCTATGCCCCATCAAAACGGACACCGACTTAATATCAACACCTGACGAGATCAACTTCGTTGCAAAACCACGACGCCCTGAATGCGACGATACCTGCTCCGGCAATCCTGCTTTACGGAACAACCGCTTCATGACCTGCTGCAAGGAATTGCCCGTAAACGGAAGTCCCTTCTGCGTCTTAAACAGCGGAGCATTCATGTTGAACGCGACACCATCAACATCACGACGGTGATCCAAATAAACCATCAACGACTTCCGCACTTTCATGTTCGACAGGAACACTTCTCGGTTCTGGCGGGTCTTACTATTCCGTTTCTTGATCTGGAAGTGATCACGCACGGAACCGTCATCGGCCATGACGTCGATAACTCGAAGTGATGCGATCTCGCCGACCCTTAAGCCCAATCCGAATGACAGATGCATGATCGCGGAATTACGCAACGGATACATCTCGACGGCCACCACACGCATCAGCCGGGCAAATTCCTCAGACGATAACACCTTCGCTTTACCTTCACGCATGGACACCTCCCATGTCATTTACAAATATGACCATGACGATGGTTTGTAATGAACCTGAAAACTTGATCATGACGGCACCCCGCTAAACACGTTGATATGGCTCACGTCATCCTGTTTTCCATGAAAGTAAATGTCCGTCGGAAGGACATCACGATTACCGATTAAGTAACACAGTGTCACCTCTACACCCTTCATCACGATTTACTCCACTGTGTTTTACGACGGGCTTCGTGAATGGCTTCGATCAACGTGGCGTCACGGTCTTCGAGAGCTTTTACCAATTGTTCGAGAACTGTCGCGACAGAGGGAAGGTCGGGGCCGCAAAGGATGCTCGGGTGGTCGTTTATGTGGACCGGTTGGGAACTGTAGCGGGGGGTCAGAAGGTAGTCGCCGTTTTGGGATTGCCAAAACCAAGGGCGGACTTCGACCGAAACATTCACACGTTTACCATCAACATAGCGACGCTTCTTCTGTGTCAGTTTTTTGCCTTCTTCGAGCAGCTTCACCAATTCGATCTGCTGATTGAGACTTTCTGAGAAAATATCAAGCGGATCGCGTTGTCTGCTTTTAATTGCTGTTGGTTTTATTTGATCTGAGAATTGGAGATTAAGCATGATTGCACCTGTTTCGTTCACTGCTAATGCTATGACTTCATTCTGATTTGTCAAATTTTATGCTCAGTAAAATCACATAAAATGCTCAAATATTTCAAATTCGCGAGTCAATTCAATGGACTCGATGATTCCAGCTAGTTCATTCTAGTTGTAGGCTTTTTCGATCTAAAACTATTGTGTTTCGAGCGAATCGATTGAGGTCCAGCTATCATTCCAAAAGAAATTTCTAGGTGAATGCAAAAAGATATTGAACGATTCAGCAAGATAGAGTCTAAGGCGATTGGGACCATAATCGATGAACAGCTTTGTTGTTCATCACGGATAAATAAACAGACAAACAAACGTAAGGAGAAATCCGTGTCTGATATGGCCCCTATTGAATTTATTTTGGATGATATTGACGGCTGGTCGGCTTGCATTCGACAGCACCTAAGCTTTCTGCCGCCAAAAGCACTCAAACGTATTGTCCGTGCTATCAAAAATCCGAAAAGCAACCTACTTCCTTTATTAGACGAGCATCTATTCAATCATGCTGACAATACCTATGTGCCCGTATCGAACCGTGTCTGGGTGCCTGCCTATAACCATGAGCAAACGCTTGAACAGGCTTTGAAGAATAGACCATTTACAGAAACCGGCACCGATGGCATTCAATACTTCACCAACACGCTCACGGTGCCAGACAAAGATGATGCCGGAAGATACTTCCCGCCACCATCCGAACGGGTCATTAACTGCGGCTTTTATGTCCACACCTTCGAAGTTGACCCGGCTGAGAATTATCAAGCGGGTCTGGCTGAACAAATTTCGTGGTGCATGGATGGCAAAAAAGACACCAATTGCAAAATTGGTGAGATTTATCAGGAACTATCCCGATATAAAGATTTTCGTGGATTGGAATACGTTTGGAGCGGCAACAAATCCTGTCACTTGCATGTAATGTTTGATACCCGGCACCTGTCGCCACAGAGACTGAAATATACTCGCAAGGCGGAAGTTGATGCCGATCTGGCTGACCTGCCGGATGATTACTTGCGAAATGGCTATATGGAAGCGTGGGACCATCTTGGCGAGATTTTTGAGGCCCATGGCATTATGGCAGATGCGGATATGGCGTTGCGACGACCGGAGCAATGGAGACGACTGCCTTATGGACTTCGGTCCTATCCCAAAGACAGTGCCATTGGCATTCCAGCAGGATCATGCGTTCCACAGGTGGTTCTATGGTCTAAGAGCCGTAATGATGGTCGTGGCGGCATAGACTGGTTACATCAGCCCCGGAAATTTCTTGAAGCCAAAGTTAAGCCAAAGTTGCCTAAGAAACCGATCCCGGTATTGCAATGTGATCTATCGGAAGAACAACAGGAACGCTTCTTGTCAGAATTAAGTATTCTATGTGATCGAGCCTTTGGCGATCCGAAGACGCACCCACGGCCAGCATCGGTATCAACTTCCGTCAATGGCTATACGATCAATTTCTTCAATGATGAAGAAGATCAAAGGCCATCATCTTTTGTATCAGGGGATCATGATCGGTTGGTTTTGTTGGGTGAGGTGAGATCAAGAGAAATGGAATACATTCTGCCGAAAACGGCAAACGACTTGATGGAGTATTTCTTGATTAACGATCACCTGATGATGACGTTGGATAAACCGCAAATCCCACTTGGGGTCGAGCGTATGTTTGATGCAAAGGTCGAAACACCACAAGACGTTCGTAATAAGCTGGGTAAGTTCGCATTATTGGCTGCCACGTCTGAGAGCGTTGTCAATTCGTGTATCTTCACGGGCGAAGGGGCCTCTAAGTCCACATCAATCATGAGTGCTATTCCACTGTATGACCAACCGGGTGAAGGTCACATCATCTTTGCTTGCCAAAGTTATCCGCAAGCAGAAGAAAAGTGTGAGGAGTTTAACCGGATCAATCATGGAAATGGATATATCGGGATTGCTTTATATTCAGCCTCCAAGATGGTTGAGATTGCGTGTGCGACCGTAGGCGTTGATAAAATAACAACTGAGGATATTGCTCAGGCGAATGCCACCAGCATGTTGGATTATGTGTATGACCACCGCCCGGAAGTCGCTGCATGGATGGAGAGTGAGAAAGCTGCAATGTGGGACCAACTTAATACTGGTGATGACAACCTTCGACCTGTGTTCTTCACGGTCCATGCCGTTGTTAAACAGTGGCACGCTGTCGGCGGCACCCGGTTGTGGATGCATCCAGATTATGCTCAGGAACGTCAGAAAGACCAACCGAACAAGAAAGCAATCGCGGCTGCTATGCGTGCTCAATGGATCATTTATGATGAAGTGAAGGTGGAAGACCTGATGCACCGTTATCCAGCCAGTCAGGTCAAGTTGGTGAGAAAGATGAGCAAGAGGTTTGCCAAGCTGACACCATCAGAACAGTTGCAGGCTTATAATGCAGTAGCCCCGGAACATGTGAAGTTTGATGAAGCCAGAAAGATCGGCAACTTGAAATTCAAGGCGAAGCATCTGGTAACAGTGGACACTTCCCTTGAAGGCTATGGCGTTAATAATACCAGCGATAGTCCCTACCGGGCAATCAACAGCAACAAATATTACGTGAAGTTCGATGACTGGTGGAGAAAAGAAGAAAAGACGCGGATCACTTTCCTGACTACCGAGCATCGCATCATTCGTGCCATGGAAAACATAGAGAATGGCCCTCTTGTGTTGAATTTCGATAGACCCGACCTGTTTGATCGGGATGAGATTACCCTTGATCTTATTCTAGACAACCGGGCTAATCGCGAGAGAACGGAAGAATTGGTGGCTGACATCAAAAACAAGCATCCAAACGGTGCAATCATTACGAATATGTCGGACGATGATGCCACAATAACGCATGACACCGCCAAGGGTTCAAACGCTTTTAATCAGGATGGCACCGATACAGTCACCGCCATCTACCACATGCTATCGCCTGTTCAGTATGAACAGTCGCTGATTGAGAATGCTGTATTCGGCACCAAGGATATGGTGAAGCTCTATCATCTGGATCAGTTCAACCAGACATCAGGCCGGACACTTGGCTATCGTCATAACCCGAACATCAAAACACAGGCTATCATGTCAAAACGACTGTGGCGTGAGATCGGAATATCGATTGAAATGAATAGTCGCTACCGGGTGCGATTGATTTCATAGAGATTGCATCTTCAAAAATATACCATATTATAGTATAGTAATTTTTAGCATAGAAGGGTTGGATGCGGGTCTTTACATCACGCCAGTTCGATAAATGGTGCGAGCAAACCGATATCACTGATGCCAAGTTGGTTAAAGCTGCTTTAGAGGTCAATGAAGGACAATATGAGGCAAGTTTGGGTGGCATGGTCTACAAGAAGCGGATCGCTGCTGTCGGTCAGGGTAAAAGCGGCTCATATAGAACCATTATCGCATTGAAGTTTGATGATAAGGCTTTCTTTATCCACGGCTTCAAGAAGAACCAAAAGGCAAATATTTCGAGTGGTGAAAAGCAAGACCTGAAAGCGGCCGCCAAGGTCATTATGAAATTGGATGAAAGCGGTTTGAAAGTCTTTCGGGAATTGGAGGTTATACAATGAGTGTTTATAAATCTGATCTATCAAAATCATTACACGGTGTGATGTCTGACCTTCATGCTGCCGGTGCCATTTCCAAAACAACCATGCGGGAATTTGATGAACGTTGCTTGCACCAAACTGATTTTGACCGAAAAAAGATCAAGGAACTGCGAGAACGTGAGCATATCAGCCAAGCGGTATTAGCGAAACTCGTCGGCGTTTCTACAAAAACCGTCGTTAAATGGGAAGCCAAGGACGGCACCCCACCGAAGGGGGCCGCCGCACGTCTACTTGATCTGATTGACCGTAAAGGGTTGGAAGTTCTGGCCTAACCCTTTTTATCTAGTTGGTTAAGGCCGCTTTGCATTTCTTTCTGTAGTTCTCGGCTTCGATCTTCTGACATCTCAACTTTCTCCCGCAAGTAATTTGACCAAACTATCAAGATGAGCCAGATCAAGGTCTGAATAGGACCTGCATTTATAGTCGAAATCCTTTGGTTTTTCTGTTGAACCGTTCATCGCGTTTTGAAGTCCATCAAGATCAATGATTATGATATTGTCAGCGGCAACCTTGGTTTTCACATTCCATACCTGAGCCGTAACCCCATTTGAAAAGCAGCTTCCAGATTCAATGTCTTTGATTTGTTCAAGGTGGCCGTCTTCCAGTTCGTGCGGAATGACAAGCCGTCCAGTAACTTTGATTTGACAAATATCACCGAGCACGGTTTCTGTTTCCAAAGTTGACACCAAAACACTGTGACCGCCGATTTCCACCTTTGAGCAAAGCCAGTTTGGGAGGCTATACCCCATCGGGAAGGTGCCTTGAAAGCTGATCGGCACAATAGAAATTTTCATCATGCCACGATCTCCTCGACCAGTTTAATGTAATGGCCCAAGCAGGCTTTCAGGTCGGCATCTTCGGTCTCACCATAGCATTCCCGCAAGTAGTTCAGAAGGTTCGCATAAGCGTCCGTAGACGGCGAATGTCCGTTGTATCGGAGCGTAGACAGGTAAGTCCGGCTACGTCCCATCTGACGGCTAAAGTCAGCCGTATCGTTCAAGAAATAGTTTGCTCTGAGCACCTCAAAGACCTGTTCATGAAGCGGCATTCCATCGGTTTTGATCAACATGGTTTTTACTCCTAACATTATCATTAAGAGTATTTATCAATGTTGTTCAATAATGCTGTATCAGGTTGGTTCTATTGCTTCTTGAACAGAGGTATTGAATTGATATTGTCTGATATGGCTGCAATCATAAAGTCAGGTAGCTCTACCTCAGTCTTTAATGTAGCCCATATGTCAGCAATTTTCTCGGCCATTTCTTTTGCCGTCTTTACAATTGCCCCCGAAGGCAATTGAAGTGCATCTGCGAATTGCTTGAAACTATCTATATCAAAATCTTCATATGTTTTGCGATCAGCAAAATTCAATGCAAATGCAGGTTTTGCCTCATACGTCAGTGTTGAGAGATAATCATACATCGGTGCTAATGTTGGTGTGCGTTGGTCCTGATATATGAGCGACCAGTTTTTAGCATGCATATCTCCGTTGCCGATCCCCATTGAAAAAACAAGACGGCGAATATATTCCAGAACGCCATCCATTCCGACTTGTTCAGCGAGAACGCGGCCAATCATTTCGTGATTCACACGGTCGTATTTCATACTCGACCAAATACCAAAGACTTGTGCGAAGTCTTCGATATGCACACGCCCGTGATCTGTTCGATCAAATCTCCGAATAGCGAAAGTTCTTCCGAGGTCAGAACGTAAACCTTCCGGTAATCCGCCGATTTTATGGGTTTCCAGCAGTTCTATTTCCGGGACATCGAAACCGAGACGTTGAGCAAAAGTCATCATCCAAAATTCATTTTCAGGAACCGACTGGAAACGTTCCGAGGCAAACTTCAATATCCATGCTCCGCCCAACCCGTGTGCAGGCACAGTCAAACCTCCCGCAGCATCTTTAATGGCGGACATTTTCATTTGAACACCGGCAAGAGAGAATTTCATCTCTCCTTCATATGTGCCTGCTTTCGCCTCGTCATTTAGTTCGGCTGCTTCATCTGTAAGCTCCGCACGGGATTTAACAACAACGCCACCGGGCAAGTCATGGCCTAAGACATTTAATAAATGGAATTCTCGTTTGGGTGAGAGTTTGTTGGTTTCTGCTATATATTCTCTTAAACGACCTTCGGGTAAAAGGTTGGAGAAAAACGGCTCGACCTTCAATTTCCGTGGTTTCCCACTTGCCCCGACCGTATTGTTCGCCCGAAGGAAAGAGAGCGATAGCGTGCTGCGTTCTTCATTCTCGATATAGGAATCAAGCAAGTTAAACAGGCTGCGTTCATTGGAAAGAGAGATGATCTCTCCGACATGTTTTTGATGAAGATAGATATCCAATATGTCAGCCATAATCAATCGTCCTCGTCTTCCACATCAAGGGCATAAATCGGTAGGTCTGATTGTTGCTTTCCATCAATTATCGACATTACAGATGACAAGAGTTCACGAGGAACCAGCACAGGTTCTAATTCCACAGCCCTGCTGATTTCAATAAAGGTTCCCATTCTGGAATTAACGTTACCTCTTTCAAATTCAGAAATTCTCCCTTGGTTTAAACCTGTTCGTTGGGAGACTTCTGTCTGAGATATCTTCAATTCCTTACGGCGACGTTTGATGGCCTTAAGCATTTTATCAAGGATTGATTTTTCCATATCAAATACCGAATATTTTTATAACTATTATATCTAATAAAGTATATTTAAATTTATTATCACAGGGATATATATACGTTATTCCCTATATTTAGTCAATTTTATTCTCTTTTATGTATATTTTAATCAGTTGGCATAAATAGAAGTGAATTTACAAGGAACTCACTATGCGTCTAAACCAGTTTGATCAACCAAGACCGCTAAACCTCACATCACAACGCCTCTATCAATGGACGATATCTGTGGTCGCAAAGGTCGCAGGTCGCCTCTCTCCACGAGATGTTGATACCCTTCGGGTCTTTTTCCCTTTGCTGAATTGTAGTGTTGCGAATGTAAGAAAGGTGCAGATGCGAGGCACGGATGTCTTTCACTAAACCGATTTGCTGAGCCTCAATTGCTGAATATCGATGATCTGTCCGAGTGCTTTCATCGGTAATAAATATCTTCTCAGCCAGCCGTTCAGATAATCCGTATTGCTTATAGAGACTACCTACATAGGCATTCACCTTTGCTGTAGCAGCCGGATTGCGACCATTCCCACGCACCACATGAATCATAAATGATGAACCGGGTGTTGCGTCTCTTTTTACCCCACCCATAAAGATTAACGTGCACATACTGGCACAATAGGCATCATCAATGAACGTGGTTATGCCTCGTTCACGGAGTGTTTTAGCAATTTTCCATGCATGTGGCGTTCGGCCACCAAAATTATCTTCATTGAAACGGAGAACCCTGACCGTCAATGGCAAGTGTTCGATATCCTTCACAAACTTTTCCGCAATCAAATTCGTTCCAAAATCGTCAATTAAAACCACCGCTGTTCGGCCATCATTCGACAAACGGATGGTTTCGAAAGCTTGAGCCGAAGCGGCCTTTAAAGACAACAGGCAAACCAAAATCGCAAGAAGACGCATCATTTTTTCCAACCTTCTGTCCAATCGTTTTTATCCGGCATATAGACCGCCCCAAACGGTTTCATCAATTCGATGATTTGCTGACTGGCTTTTACCGCATTATTTTTGCAGCGTTCTTCGGCACCAGCAACCGCAGCCCCATGACGCTCCCAACGATTATCTTCGCGAAGTTGGCCGTGGATGGCAATGATGCGTTTTTCGATTTTGAAATGAGTTGGACGATCAATGAAAGCATTACTGCCACCATAAGGAACCGCAAACCGATAAAGCCAGCCATTCGCACGTTCAGCCATGTCACCGTGAAGTTGGGTATATTCTTCGCATTTGTCGGCGATGCGTTTGATTTTACCACCTTCCATCATTTGGCGACGTTGATCCCAGTGAGCCGGATCACGGTTATAGTCAACGTCGGGCGTATATTTTTCGTTGTAAGCGAGGGCTGGGAACGCCGATGCTCCAAAGATGAGGTGAGCAAATAAATTTACGATTATGATATTTCGGTGGATTATCATGATGCCATTCCACACGTTAAAACCTTTAATCGTCAAGGCCCTTAATTAAGGGGGGTTCAGCTTGTTTAGCTTTTTGAGCAATGCTAGAACCGCCACTACAGTGAGCCAAGGTGCGTTCGAACCAATAATCTTCCAGCTTTGTTGTTTTTTGTTTCTCTACACGGTTGGTAAAGTCATCTAATATAGTATCATCGGTGATGTTGTCGAAAGATGCTTCGACAACGCATTCGCATGTGGACGGCGATGCTAGGTCCTGTTGACAAAGTATTTTACCCATACCCGAATTGATGTGACCTGCACGAAGCCAAGGAAACTGAGCATCGTCTTGTCATACCGAGTTGCAACCCGGCGAGCATTTTTGAGTTTGTTGAAGCAGCGTTCAACCTGATTTCTCAAGCCATATACGAAATCATCAACGGGAGTGATTTCCTTTCGGTTTTTCCGCATTGGGATCATGGCGTATCCACCGCGTTTCTCCATATCGTCCCGAATGGAGTTTGCATCGTAGCCTTTGTCTGCCAATAGAACCTTGGCATCTGGACCACCCCATTCCATCAATGGAGCATACCCTTTGTAATCTGATGTTTGGCCTTCGCTGATTTCCAGAGCTATTGGCAAGCCTTCGGCATTTGTTCGAAGGTGTATTTTGGACGTAAAGCCACCTTTTGAACGGCCGAGACCCTCTTTTTGAGTCCCCCTTTTGCCCCAGCAGCCTGATGATGGGCTCTGATGATTGTGCTATCTATCATTTGCACTGTATCTGGAACGGCTTTGGCATCGTTCAAGGCATCCAGTAGAACATCCCAAACGCCGAGCAATGTCCAGCGGCGGAATTGACGATAAACAGAGGACCATTTACCGAAGTAATTGGGGAGGTCACGCCAAGGTGCTCCTGTCCGGGCAATCCAAAAAATACCATCAAGAGTGAGGCGGTGATTTGAGGGAGGACGGCCAGATTTTGGCCCTTGGGCATGAAGGAATGGCTCGAAGAATAACCATTCATCGTCGCTCATCAAATTCCGCATAGACTTCTCCTCATAAAAAGAAGTCTTGAATCACATTCTAAGCAATTTGTGAACCCACTTTGTCAACAGGACCTAATCCTTGATTGTCAGAAATATAATCTAAGCTACAGCTTGTCTTATTTTCAAAAGAGTCATGATCGCAATTATACACCCAGCGGTTATCAGTAGCGGCAGCCACATAAGAAGTTCCTGCCGATGTGATGTCGTCGCCCCAGAAAATCCACCCGATCACGCTCAAGCCGACAATAGTTCCAATACCACTTGTGACTTTTTGCCAAATGGAGGTCTTCTTTTTAGTTTGGTTCTTTTCCGTCATCTCAATTCCTTTGATCAAATTGAACTAAATCGGTCGGTTTGACTTTACCGTCTGTCGCATCATAAATACGTTGCATGGTGGATCGTGATGGCACAACAACCCCGCGACATATACGGCTCACGGTCGATACGTTCACGTCAATTCGAGACGCAAATGCCAACATAGTAATCTTCTTTTTCTTGAGATAAGCCTTTAGCTGCATTCTCACCTTCCGATGTTTAATGCGATATTATTGAGCGTTTAATGCAATTATTGTCAATCTATAAATTGCATATAATGACCTTTTGAAAGTTTGCATATCGTGCAAAGTCTTATCTGTAGCTTGAGAATTTCAAGCTTTCAGGAGGCATATTATGCAAAACCGCATCAAAGAATTTCGTAAAAAAGCTGGCTTAACGATGGAAGAAACCGCCCATCGTTTAGGCATAACTGTCTCTCAGGTCAACAGAATCGAGAACGGTAGAAGCTCAACAACGACAATACGTTTGGCGGAATTTGCGGAAGTTTTTGGCTGCCATGCTGCTGATCTGATTGATGATCGGCTGCCGATTGATCCGAACCTCGGTGTAGACCAAGAACGTTTGCGTGATGTGATCATTCAAACTGAGCGTTTAATGTCTAAAAACCAGAAGTCGGTGAAGCCAGAAAGAAAAGCCGAGATCATTTTGTCGCTGCTGTCGTTGGAGAATGACCGTCTTGATGATAGTGATGGTAAAGTGGATGTAAAACGGTATGCGGCCTTACTTGGCCTATAGGTAACACCCTGTCACCTAATTGTTAGAATCATCTTGGACTTTGATTGCTATAGCCTTTAAAAAGATGTTGGTGTAACCTGCCGTCCTTATGGTTGCATACTTGAAATTTATTACGCATCTTATTTAGGGGTCGCATTCAGTCATGGCTGAAAAAAAGAATAACAAGAACACCAGTGCCAATGTTGGATTTGAAGAGAATTTATGGGCCGCCGCCGACAAGATGCGGGGCAATATGGAACCGGGCGAATATAAGCACGTCGCCCTCGGCCTGATCTTCCTGAAATATATCTCCGAAGCGTTTGAGGCCAAATATGCCGAGCTTGTCGAAGATGAATATTCAGACCCGGAAGATAAAGACGAATATCTGGCGGAAAATATCTTCTTCGTGCCGGAAAAATCCCGCTGGAAATTTCTGCAAGATAACGCGAAGCAACCCACCATCGGCAACCTGATTGATGAGGCCATGCGGGGCATTGAAGATGCCAACCCGCCGTTAAAGGGCGTTTTGCAAAAAGACTATGGCCGCCCCAGTATGAACAAAACCATGCTGGGTGAACTGATCGACGAATTCGCCAAAATCCACACCACGGGGGAGGATGCACAGGGCCGTGATGTGTTTGGGCGGGTTTACGAATATTTCCTCAACGGTTTTGCCGGTGCCGAGGGTCGCCGGGGTGGTGAATTCTACACGCCGCAATCCGTTGTGCGTCTGCTGGTGGAGATGCTGGAACCCACCAAGGGCCGCGTCTATGACCCCTGTTGTGGCTCTGGCGGTATGTTTGTGCAGTCCGATAAGTTCCTTAAAGCCCACCAAGGCCGCATCGGTGATCTGGCCGTTTATGGGCAGGAGTCAAACAACACCACCTACCGACTGGCCCGTATGAACATGGCCGTGCGTCGCATTGATGCCGATATCCGCTGGAACAACGAAGGTTCCTTCCATAACGACGAATTCAAATCCATGAAGTTTGATTACATCATGGCAAACCCACCGTTTAATTCGTCTGATTGGGGCGGGGACAAGCTTTCAGATGATGTGCGTTGGGCCTACGGCATTCCACCTGCGGGGAATGCCAACTTCGCATGGTTGCAACATATCGTTCACCACCTGAAACCCGGTGGCACCGCTGGCGTGGTTTTGGCGAATGGCTCCATGTCCTCCCAACAATCCGGTGAAGGTGATATTCGACGGGCGATGGTGGAAGATGATGTCGTGGATTGTATGGTCGCT
The DNA here is from genome assembly GCF_050058155.1 of Terasakiella sp. 4MB5A. GTDB lineage: Bacteria > Pseudomonadota > Alphaproteobacteria > Rhodospirillales > Terasakiellaceae > Terasakiella > Terasakiella halodenitrificans. The sequence continues at coordinate 3,529,130 of NZ_CP188815.1, forward strand.
CTGCCCGGTCAATTGTTCTATTCCACCCAAATTCCCGCCTGCCTGTGGTTCCTTGCCCGTCATAAAGGCGAGAACGGCTTTAGAGGCCGCAAAGGCGAAATCCTCTTTATTGATGCCCGTGAAATGGGCCGCATGGTGGACCGCACGCGTCGTGAACTCGACCCCGCAGATGTCCAGAAAATTGCCGATACCTACCATGCGTGGCGTGGGGAGGCGGAGGCGATAGAGCGAAACGGGGCTTATGAGGATGTGCCGGGCTATTGCAAAGCCGTTACCCTCAAGGAAGTTGAAACTCACGGCTTCGTTCTGACACCGGGCCGTTATGTGGGGGCTGCGGACGAAGAAGATGACGGTGTGCCTTTTGAAGAGAAATTTTCGTTATTGAAAACAAAATTATTAGATCAGTTGGAAACAGAAAAAAAGCTATCCAAGAATATTTCAGAAGTGCTTGAAACATTAAAGAATGGGTGTTTGTCGTGATTTGGCCTACTACTGAGATCGGAAAGGTTGGACAAATCTTTGATGGTCCTCATGCCACGCCAAAAACAATTGATAAAGGGCCAATATTCCTTGGCATAAGTGCCCTAAATCAAGGTCGTATTGAACTTTCGCAAACTCGGCACGTATCAAATGAAGATTTTATAAAATGGACAAGGAGAGTTACCCCTAAACCCGATGATATTGTTTTTTCTTATGAAACAAGAATTGGTGAAGTGGCAATTATACCAGAAGGTTTGGAATGTTGTTTGGGCCGCCGAATGGGTTTAGTCCGATTAGATATTTCCAAAATACTACCTCGCTTCTTCTTATATAATTATTTATCTCCTTCTTATCAGAAATTTCTAGTTTCCAGAACTATCCCCGGAAGCACTGTTGACCGATTATCAATTAAAGAATTTCCATCCTTTCCAATCCCATTGCCCCCAATGGATGAGCAAAAACGAATTGTGAAGGTCTTAGAAGGTATTGACGACAAAATCGAACTAAACCGCCAGATGAATGAGACGTTGGAGGAGATGGCTCGGTCAACCTTCAAGTCATGGTTCGTCGATTTCGATCCCGTCGTTGCTAAAGCCGCCGGACAAGCCCCCGCCCATATGTCTGCGGATACGGCTGCTCTCTTTCCCGCTTCTTTTAACGAAGAGGGATTGCCTGATGGTTGGACGCTCTCAAGTATTAAGGACGAATTTCATTTGACTATGGGGCAATCCCCATCAGGTGACACTTATAATGAAACAGGAAATGGATTGCCATTCTTTCAAGGTCGTAGGGATTTTGGAACTCGTTATCCATCAAATCGTATTTATTGCACATCCCCGAAGAGGCTGGCCCAATCACAAGACACGTTAATTAGTGTTCGGGCACCTGTAGGTGATCTTAACATGGCAATGGAAGAATGTTGTATTGGGAGAGGTGTTGCTGCTCTGAGACACAAATCCGGAAGTCGTTCTTTTACTTATTATTCTGCTTGTAATTTAGGCTCACATTTTAAAACGCATGACAAAGAGGGAACTGTCTTTGGAGCAATCAACAAAATAGACTTTGAAGGATTACCTGTTACAAATCCGGGAATGGCACTTGTTGGTGAATTTGAGAGCTTATTTTTCCCTATTGATGAAAAAATAAAATTAAATAACGAGCAAAACCAAACACTAGCCGACCTTCGCGACACCCTCCTCCCTAAACTCATGTCCGGCGAAATCCGCCTTCGTGACGTGGAAAAAGCTGTTGAGGATCAGCTATGACAGAATTAGGCCGTCTGGAAAAAGTCAATCTTCGTGATGTTTGGGAAAAAGAGGACCAGCACTTTACCCCTTGGCTGGCTCGTGAGGAAAACCTCGCAATCCTTGGTGAAACCCTAAATCTTGCCCTTGAACTGGAAGCCGTCGAAAAGCCGGTGGGCGAATTTCGGGCAGATATTCTTTGTCGTAACACAGACGATAACGACACCCGTGTATTGATCGAAAATCAGTTGGAAAATACGGACCACAAACACCTTGGGCAATTGATGACTTATGCTGCTGGATTGGATGCGGCAACCATCATCTGGATTGCAGCCAAATTCACCGATGATCATCGGGCAGCGATGGATTGGCTGAATGAAATCACATCAGACAACTTCCGTTTTTTCGGTCTTGAAGTTGAACTGTGGAAAATCGGTAATTCCCAAGCCGCCCCCAAGTTTAATATCATCGCCAAGCCCAATGACTGGACCCGTTCTGTTGCCCGTGCAACCAAGCAAATATCCGAAAGCGATTTGACACCTACAAAGACTTCCCAGTTTAAATACTGGACGACATTTCGCGAAAAACTGTTGAGTGAAAACAGTCCCGTTCGACCACAGAAAGCCTATCCTCAACATTGGATGAATTTTGGTATTGGCCGATCCGGTTTTCATATGTCTGCTCTCCTTAATTCCACCGAACATCAAATCGGTGTGGAACTTAACATCACCAGTGATGATGCCAAGCCGCTATTCTGGCTTCTGCATGAAGATAAAGACGAAATTGAAAGCAAGCTCGGTTTTGAACTGGACTGGAAAGAACTTTTAAATCGAAAACAATCCAAACTTCTCTTTGTCAAACCAAACTGCAATCCGATGAATGAACTTCATTGGGCTGATTATCAAAACTGGATGCAATCCCATCTCGAAAAACTCAAGGCCGTTATGGGACCCTACATTAAGGCACTGGACGCTGCACAGGGGGGAGGCACTTATGACTAAGCAATTATTAGGGGATGGTGACGCATGAAAATCATCACCGAAGACGATGTAGAACAGGTTGCTCTGGAATGGTTGGGTGAGCTTGGGTATGACATTCTCCACGGGCCAGACATTGGGCCGGATGGTGGGGATAGTGAGCGAATGTCCTATAGTGATGTCGTGCTGGTAGATCGCTTGCGGAAACAATTACAGATCATCAACCCGGATGTCTCCGAAGAGGGTCTGACCGAAGTCATCAACCGGGTGATTGATAGTGCCACCCCGTCTTTGATAGAAGAAAACCGTCGTCTTCATCTGATGATGACAAATGGCGTTGATATTGAAGATTATGGCCCCGATGGTTCACTGCGAGCCAAAAAAGTATGGCTGCTTGATTTTGATGCCACGGACAATAACGACTGGGTAGCGGTTAATCAGTTTAGCGTCATTGAAGGACGCAATAACCGTCGCCCGGACATCGTTGTCTTCGTGAATGGACTTCCGCTTGGTGTCATCGAACTTAAAAACCCGGAAGATGAAAACGCCACTATTGAAGGGGCCTTTAATCAGCTTCAAACCTACAAGAAAGAAATTCATGCCCTGTTTCGCACCAACCTGTTTTTGGTAACTTCGGACGGCATTTTGGCCCGTGTGGGTTCCCTGACAGCGGATGAAGAACGCTTCATGCCGTGGCGAACGACGGATGGTCGGGCAATTGCACCCAAAGGGGTGCCGGAACTGGACATTCTGCTTTCCGGTATCTTTGAACCACGGCGACTGCTGGACTACCTACAAGGCTTTGTCGTATTTGACAGTGATGGCTCCAAGCTGATTAAAAAGATCGCTGGCTACCATCAGTTCCACGCCGTGCAAAAAGCCGTTCGCACCAGCTTGTCGGCAAGTGATGATGATGGCAACCGCAAGGCTGGGGTCATCTGGCACACGCAAGGTTCTGGTAAAAGCCTCCTGATGGCCTTCTACGCCGGTCGCATCATTGCCCATGCTGATATGGGGAACCCGACACTGGTTATCATCACGGACCGCAACGATCTGGATGACCAACTCTATAAGACGTTTGCGGGTTGCAAGGACTTGATCCGACAATCGCCACGTCAGGCAAAAAATCGTGAAGAGTTACGGGAACTTCTGGCCGTGCCGTCCGGTGGTGTTGTCTTCACCACCATTCAGAAATTTTCTCCCGAAAAAGGCGAAGACTTTCCGGTGCTGACGGAACGTTCCAATGTGATTGTCATGGCGGACGAAGCACACCGCAGCCAATATGGCTTCAAGGCCAAGGTGAAGGAAGAAACTGGCGAGATCGGCTATGGCTTTGCCAAACACATGCGGGATGCCTTACCCAATGCCTCCTTCATCGGCTTTACAGGAACGCCTATTGAGGCAACAGATGTAAACACACCGGCGGTGTTCGGTGACTACATCGATGTTTATGACATTCAGCGTGCCGTTGAAGATGGAGCGACTGTCCCGATCTATTACGAAAGCCGTCTGGCCCGAATTGAATTGGACGAAGACGAAAAGCCCAAAATTGATGCTGAAATTGATGACATCATTGGCGAGGAAAATGAAACCGAAGGCGAAAAAGCAAAGGGCAAGTGGAGCACTGTTGAAGCCTTGGTTGGCTCTCCCAAACGCCTTGGACTAGTCGCGGCTGATCTGGTAGAGCATTTCGAAGACCGTGTAGCCGCCATGAATGGTAAAGCGATGATCGTTTGCATGAGCCGCCGTATCTGTGTCGACCTCTATAAAGAGATCACCAAAATCCGACCGGATTGGCATAGCGAAGATGATGAAAAGGGCACTCTCAAAATCGTCATGACCGGATCAGCCACAGACCCGTTGGACTGGCAGCAACACATCGGCGGGAAGGCACGACGGGAATTACTGGCAAAACGGGCCAAAGACCCGGCAGATGACCTCAAGCTGGTCATTGTGCGGGATATGTGGCTGACCGGCTTTGATGCCCCATGTATGCACACCATGTATATTGACAAACCCATGAAAGGCCATGGCTTGATGCAGGCCATTGCAAGGGTCAACAGGGTGTTTAGTGACAAGCCCGGCGGTTTAATCGTTGATTACATTGGGTTGGCCCAGAACCTTAAAAAAGCTCTATCTGTATATTCGCCCGGTGATCGTGAAAATACGGGTGTTGATGAAAATGAAGCCATCGCCTTGATGCTGGAACATCTGGAAGTCGTTCGTGACATCTTCCATGGGTTTGATTATACCAAGGGCGTTGGTGGTTCCGCCCGTGACCGACTGGCTGTAATTGCCGGTGGTGTGGAATGGGTGCTTGAATATCAACGCAAAGAAGCTGAGAAAATCAAGAACGAGAACGACAAGAAGAAGGCATGGCGGCTTTATGCGGATGCTGTTCTCGCTCTTTCCAAGGCATTCGCATTGGCTTCTGCCAGTGATGAAGCCAAGGAAGTCCGTGAAGAGATCGGTCTCTTTCAAGCGATCAAAGCGGTTATCACCAAAAGCGATACGAAGGCCAAAAAAACCAAGGCAGAAATTGACCTTGCCATCCAACAAGTGGTCAGCCGGTCTGTGGTCTCAACTGAAATCGTTGATGTGTTACAGGCTGCCGGTTTAGAAAGCCCGGATATATCAATTCTGTCTGACGAATTTCTTGAAGAAGTCCATGGGATGGAACAAAAGAACCTTGCACTAGAAGCTTTGAGGAAGCTTCTGAATGGGGAAATCCGTTCACGCCTGAAAACCAACGTGGTTCAACAAAAAGCATTCTCCGAGCGTTTACAGAATGCCATTGCCCGATATCACAACAATGCTCTGACAACAGTGCAGGTCCTAGAAGAATTGATCCAAATGGCGAAGGAGATGAAGGAAGCCAACGCCAAGGGTAATGAACTGGGGCTATCGGATCAGGAATGGGCATTTTATCAGGCATTGGCCGAGAATGAGAGTGCTCGCGAAGTCATGTCTGACAAAAAGCTCTGTGTCATCGCTCAAGAACTTCTCAATAAGGTCCAATATGCAACGGGTGTTGATTGGATGCACAGTGATGCTGCCCGTGCCCGTATACGCCTGATGGTGAAGAAGGTCTTAAAGAAGTTTGGCTACCCACCTGATTTAGCGGACGAGGCTGTGCAATTGGTTCTGCAACAAGCTGAGGCATTGTCTGCTGAATGGGCGAAGGCGTAAATTACGCCGTTCGTTTCATTATGGCATCTAGCCATCTCTCATCTTGTTCAATGAGGGTAAACGTCATGCCAAGCTTTTTACAGGCGGCTCCCGTTGTCCCCGTTCCCGCAAAGGGATCAAGGACATGACCGCCAGATGGACATGTTAATGCAACCAAATCTTCCATCAGGGAAATCGGTTTGACCGTCAGGTGATCCGTTTGGTGTTTACGCTTTGATGTTTTAGAGTGGCGGAGGCGTGTTGACGGCCATTTTCCACCATAACGTTGTTTTAATGCATCAATGTTCAAGGCCCCTACGCCATGTTTACGGATGTTATCAATGACCCGTTTTTCTGAAATTGGTTTTCGGCCAATATAAATTGGTTCAGAGGCAGGTTTCATGGTGTTTACGCCGTAGAAATAGCCATCCCATTCCTGAGCTTCTTCACTGACCGCATGGTTATAAATGGGTTGATCAAAATTTGAGTAATTTTGCTGTCCGTTTTCCATTTGAATTTTACTGTATCCAGATACTCGTCTCCATCCAACGGGCGTTCTGTTTTTGCAATTATCTCGATCAAATAATTTGGCGACATTCATAGGCTTGGGTAACCCCGTATCATACTCCCAAGTAAGAAAAGGGTATGTTTCGACGCCAGTTTTCTCAATTGCTACAGCAAGATGATGGTAAAGCCGGGGACTGGCAAATACTGCAATAAATCCACCGGGTTTCAACACTTTCATAATCTTATGCCAAGTCGAAGGCATAAAAGAAATACCGGTATCATCCCACGGTTTGCTCATATAGCCGATTTCGTATGGGGGATCAGTTATGATGGCATCAAACATGCGTCCATCACTTATCATATCGTCGAGAACTTCCATACAGTTACCGATATGAACACATTTTCTATACCCGCTATCGTCGAGGGAAAGAGTTTCGGCTTTAACGTTTTGAGAAAGGGGATAATGGTTCATTGGTCCTCTCCTTTCTCAGTGTTTGATGTTTTCACAACATATTCTGGTTTTTGAATGGCTTCATCACCAGTAAGTTTCGATGCCCCTACAAGGGTTGCTTCTCGCCATTGTTGTTCTTCAATTGGGCGGGTGTTCTTACCCCACATATGAGCACGACGAACATGGGGACGAACCCACCGGCCAGTTGGGGTAGAAGTTCCATCGCTTACAGTTTGAACCATTGGCACGCGAATAATGGTGTAATCACGCTGTTGCTTTTTTCGACGAGCTTTCTTGCCACTTTTTTTCTTCGTGGATACGGTTTTGCGATTTACACCTTTCGTGGACAACAAAAACAACAGTTCAAGAAGTTTATTCCCCGCAGCCTCTGTAATCAGGTGATAAATATTCTCGTTCAGTTCCATGTTGTCAGGAATTGATGGCAATGTGGTCGTAATAAAACGCTTACCATTCAAAAACGAATTTTTATCGATTTCTGCACATAGAGGAGAAAATGCCTTTCGTCCGGCCCATTGCACAAACCCATAAAATTGAATGACATCATTCATTTCGTAAGCAGCTACTGCAACCGGGAATTCTTCGGCTTGAAGATCACCTTGCTTATTGTAAAATTCAATAATAGCTGTTGTTTCGAGCCAGATTTTATCATACGGCAAATGCAGACGGTCAAACTCAACCATTGCAGACAGAGATGCATTTACTTCTTCTTCGGAACCTTCGGCCAATTGATTTGCTGGGAAGGCAAAACAGATACCGTCGTTAATGCATTCTTCAACAGTTTGGAATTGTTTACCGCCAAGATGTTTATCCAATTCTTTGACGCAGGGCAGAAACTGTTCTGGTTGAGGGCGTGCTACACTTTGAGATGGAGGCTTCGGGTAGCTTTTAGCTTTTGCCTTTGGGTGGTGTGAGACATTAATTGGCTTGCCGCCGTTGTCCTGTCGATATGTCTCACAAAGTTGATCTACCTCACTTTGACCCGTAAGAACAGCGGTGCGGAAGTTATGATTTTCACCCCCCATTGAAGAGATCAAGAGTGCAAATCCGGTCTGTCCAAATGACAATGCGATGTTAGCCGCATCACCGGAAAGCAGGTAATACACAATCACACTTGAGATCGCTTGGCTCTTACGTGGTGTCAAATGACCGTTGGTAACCCTGAATACACGCCCCGTGGAAAACGTCACTACGGAGCAAATTATGCAGGACACCTTTATATCTCAATGAACAAAGAAGCAGAATTATCGGATCGCATTGAAGTGCTGAACGTCTTGAAAGCCGACATTGAAGCAGGGAACCTTGTTGCCGAGTTTCAAAATATCAATTCTCAACGCTACACGTTCAAAGTTCGTTGATTTATCCACACCAATTTCACAGCCAGATAAATACCCAATGGAAAGCCTCGTTCAGAAGTAGCTATCTGAATTGATACGGTTTGTTTCTCCTCACCGTGGGGCTTTCCTTTTCTTTCGAGGAGATCATATTGAGGAGAAAAATAATGAAAAACAATCCTCCCATTGATGCTCAAACAGGAGCGTTTCAATACGACTATTCCAACATCAGTATAAAACTGGTCGATGCACTGGCAGGGGCTGGCAAAACCTATAATGCCTGTAAATGGGCATTAGAACGAGCATGTGCAGGTCAGAAAGTGATGATCGTCCAACCTTCAATCAAATTGTTGCAACAGACAGAAGCCGATTTGAAACCCATGATCAAAGCTTCTGGACAACATGTTCCATTACGCCGTTTTGATACAGATGCGCTTGATGGTCAATCCGTGACAAAGTCGGTGATGGCATTCCTGAAAGAGTATCCGCAAGGGCGATCTGTCATTGCAATGATGACTCATCAAGCCTTTGACCTTCTACCGTACTTTCATCGTGCGCAAGATTGGGTTGTCATTTATGACGAATTGCCCGTTGTTGATATGGACCTGACCATGCGGGTTCCTCGCTCTCATAATATGTTTATGGGATATGTTCAGCCTGTGGACCAAAGTGACGACTATTACAAACTGATCGCCCGTGAGAATAACGGTCTTCGTAAATTCACTCGTGGTGATGACGATGTGTACCAGCCATTGCAAAGCTTCGCCCACAAGATGCTGGATGAGCATTGGAACGTGTATGCGATAAAATCCAATTACCTCGATGTCGTTATCGGTAATGACCTTGAAAAGAAAACAAAACTGAGTTTGTTTGCCCTTCTCAAGCCTACCAAGTTCAAGGGTTTTCGTGAGACTGTGATTATGGGTGCTTGCGCGATGGAAAGCGTTATGTACAGACTATGGTCTTCTTGGGGTGTTCGGTTTGAAGAGCATTCTGAAATCATGACAGGGTTTCAATATCACCAGCATAAAAATGGAAAGCGATTGAATGTCCATTATTTCAGTGATGAGGCTTGGTCGAAGAACCTTCGCGATAAAACAATGGAAGATAGCGAGACCACTGTTATGGATGGAATGCTATCAGAATTGATGGTGCGCCTGAAAGATCAGGAGTTTCTGTGGGTGGCGAACAACGATGTTGAAGATAATGTCTTTGCCGAATGCGAGGGAGCGACCCGACTATCGAATATTTCCCACGGGTTGAACTCGTATCAGCATATTGATCATGTCGCCTTTTTATCGGCGTTGAATCGCACACCAGCTCATTTCAAGTTTCTGCAAGCTCAAGGCATCAATGCAGGGGAACTTCGTGATGCATTGGTTCATCAAACAACATATCAATCGGTCATGCGTTGTTCGCTGCGCAATCCGAATGCCAACCAGTCTGTAAATGTCTATGTAACAGATATGATGACGGCTGAGTGGTTGGCGAATATTTTCCCCGATAGCGCAGTTAGCTGCTTTGCACCAGAAGGGTTCGCCTTTCCTGAACAGAAACAGCGTGGCCGCCCTGCCCAACACGAAAATGCTGCCGAACGCCAAAAGGCATATCGCCAACGCCTTAAAATGGAGCAAACCGCGTTGAAGAACGTGAATGCTCAATTGACGGTGCTGGCAGACCTTTATGATACGAAGGGTGAAATCTTTGACATTTCTGCGGTAGATGGCTTGATCCATCAGCTTTATGAGGCATGGCAGACGACTTACGCCAAGAAGAAGGATAACCATCTGGTGTCATCAGCCGTGTTTAATTCAGCCCTTTCTGAAAAGACGGACCGTGGAATAAAAAACGTTGAAAACACATGGGGCATTTGGCTTGATAACGACGATCCAAACGGTGTGGCGTGGCAAGATTTCAAGAAGGTGTTTGCGCACTTGAAAATGGTCGGTTGTAATTCCCACTCTGGTCATGGTCGCTATCGTGTGTTTCTTCCAACGACAACGGTTATGACTACCGAAGTCCATCAAATCGTCGTTGACCATATTTTCCAGACATTGACCGATCATGGTTATGAGCATCACGGATTTGACCTTTCCAAACGTCATGCGGCATCACTTTTCTACCTCCCGTGTCAGGCAAAAGACGGTGATAGTTTCTTTGATGTTTGTGAGGGCGATCTACTGGACCCACTGGCGGTTCTGAACGAGGTTGAGCTTCCTGATACGCCCACACTGAAAGTGTCAATTGGGAAAGCCGCGTCAGACCAATCCATCCAAACTTCCATTGACCACTATCGTGCTGTTGGTGCAGGAACCGGACAGCGTAACAAGGCGTTTTTTGACCTTGGGTATATTCTGTTGAAAAAGGGTTGCAGCTTGTCAACCATTGAAGAAGCGTTGGAAATGGCTGATTATGATGATAGTCGTCGCGCAAAGGGACAGATCGCCAGCGTCATGAAAAGTCTTGAAAGTGGTCGTTATGGTGAGGTTCGGGGATAATTTGATTTGAGCTTAACAGTAGCCTTCTGAGCTTGGTAAATCAGTTGACCGAAGAATTTCGCCATTTCTTCGCTCGTGATGACAACGCCACTATTTTGGAAATGTTGCCACCGTTTCAGGTCATCCTGCTTTTCATGCTCTGGGCAAAATTTAGGAAGCAACAAAAGGAACCTCTCGTCCCTGCGCTTGAGCTTCATCTGCAATTGCTTGCAAAAGGCGTTGTTTAGATGCAGTACGAGTGACGCCAGAGTTCCGGGCAGCAAAAAACCTCTCAGGATCAATCCCAAGTTCGTCTTTTCTCTTTTCAAGATATGCTTCTTGATCTGCCAAACAACGCATTTCTGCTTCACTCATCTGTTAATGATTTTGCCAAGGAATAATCGACTAATTCCTCTTTCAATCTCTTTTCAAGATACTCTAAATCGATATTTTCTGCAAGTTGGTACAATATCCGTGCCTGTTCCAGCATTTCAGGACGACCGGTGTCTGCTTCATATTGCCCCATTCTATCGGCAATTAAATCTTCGATTGGCGGAAAGGATACCACCGCATCTTCTGCGCGATCAACTGCTACAATTTCCATGCGTGTTGAGTCAGTTTTTCCATCAAACAATGAACCTGACACAAGCTCAATACCTGTCAGTAACTCTTTGTGGTAAAATCCGTGCAGCAAGTGCCCAAAACGGTCTTCTGTTGTGAAACCTTGACTTTCAACCGCTTCTTTAAAAGCATCAAGGTGTTGATAAATGATATCGAAGTCACCGGATACAATTTCCCCACCCGTGTAATATTCAACCGCTGCTCCACCGACAATAACAGGTCGAGGATAGCCTTGTTTCTCAAGTGTGTGGAACGCTTTTCCCAAGAGCTTGAGAGTTTCAATATATTCTTGGCGGAATGCCATTGGCTTCTCTTCATCAACAATATTTACATTGAATTGATACCAGTCCAGTTCAGCTATGTCATTTAAAACCACACGATTTGGTTTGCATAAATAGGTGTATCAATGAGGAGATACACGCATGCGATTAAAAGATTTTTCAACGACACCCTATCCAAACCACACCAAATCAATCGAAATAGAACCAGCCACGGGCATGAAGGTTTTTACCCTCTTTTTGCGCGTCTGTGGAACGATTCAACTCCCCTACAAGCCAACTCAGGCTTGGCTTTACTTGATGGATCGCCCCATTAATGAATATGGGTCTGATATTTCAATCGAACCGCTGGGTGCAACTGAATATCTGGTGACGGTAGATTGTTATGGGATTTATCCGATTATTATTAGCGGCGACGAAAATTTCCAAAACGCCCTTGAAACAGCGCAAACATCCAGACCCGTGCTATGGACAGATCGGGGGCGGCATGATTTTGATGAGCTTGATATATATGTTGGGTCTGCCCAGCTTACGGATTTTGATGCAAAGCGTTCCATGACTTTAGTCCGCACTGCCGAGTTTTTCGAAAATGAGGAGGTGATGGCATGAGACTTTATGAATTTTGCCCTGAGAAAGCATCCACGTTCATCTACAATATTGAGTTCTTGGAAGTCCCGGTGAATTTATCGGATACGGGTGAAGAAGAGTGGCCCGTGGCGCGAATGAATGCTTCGACGTGCGTCACGATCAGTAAGAAGATCGACCATGAGCGTCCCCACGGTTTTGTCGTCAGAGTTTGCACCTTTGGAGATGATATCACCCAAATCCAGTCACATATCCGATCATCTGAGGTTCGCTGGGCAGGACAATGTTTTGATGGTCAAAGCTGCTTTCCGACGCTCGTAAGCGATGTCATGGAAGTCAAACGTATGGACCTGCATGCTACCGAGGTTGTTTATCATGATCTTAGACGCATGATGGAGGAGGTTCTTGAGCGGATGTAATTTGAATAATTTCTTGATGTTTGCATATAGGCCACACCTATCTTGGCCGACTTTGAAACAAATTTGAGACATAGAATAGCTTGCGTATAGTTTTTCTGGCTTTTTTTACGCAACTTACTGGTAAGATTATAGAAAACAGTCATCCCTATGCGCTCTTGCGCTTGGCACAGTTTATTTAAACCGCCATGCTTATGTTGTTTTCCACTTCATGTAACAGGAGATCAACATGAAAATTGAAGCATATGTATATGGACGTGTTTCTGTTTATACGGGGGCACTTATGGCAGAAGTTGTTATTTCTCAACAATATCGTACAGACCTCACCGCAGAGGAAATCTGCGATGCTATTTATGAACAAGTATCATCTGGTGATGGAAATATCACCGAATTGGCATCTAAGTTGATTTATGCCACAGGTGAGCGTTATCTCAGTATTTCGCCGAATGGATATGGACACCGAAAAGGTAAAATCACGGAAGGTCGTCAATGGTGTTTACATAAACATGATCTAACATCTGTGCTGTATGATGACCTGATGGAAGAAGGTATCACTTACAAGGGGTATGAAGCCTTGGATATTGCTAAAGAACAAAAAAATGGCAATCTACTTCACCTCCCACACCCTGATGAAGTCGGGGCAATTATTGATTTGGATGCGATTAGCCCAGCTTAACTCGACATTCAAGTCCGTCCCGACACTGGGATTTTTCAGCATTCTATAAATGCTGTTTCAATATAGCACTTTCAAAAATCAATTCCTGAATCAGGCAGGTTGCCACCTGTCAACGCTACCCCTTTGCCAAATGGAGGCTTGTATGAAACGCAAGTATATTATTCTCGACGGTCTTAGAATGACCCAACAACGACTTCAAACAATGAAAACAGCCTATTTCAAGCTGAAAGATATTAAAGAAACGGCCGATCACTACAAAGGTACATATTTCTGGAAACCTCCTTCATCTTCTGGAATTCGCAGACATATGGAAAGAAAAAATCATTTTGATAAATGCGTCGAATTGGCTTTTCTGGATTTGAAGATAAACTTTCATTTAAGCCTGAGTGTGTCATGCAAGCATGTGTACAAAACGCAACAGATCACATTGAATGGAGAGCGTAAAACCCTGCAAATCGTCAATCGGCTAATTGAAGAACTGGAAGATGTTCTTATTGAGCGGAATATACTCAAAGAGGCTGCATAAAAATGCCCCCGCCATTTACATGGCAGGGGCAATCGGGTTATTTCCCTTTTGGCTTTTCTCGACGAACACCTTTGAATTTAGTGCTGTCAGCCTTTCCGTCCATAATACGACCCGTCTTGGCATCGCGTTTAAACCATGTACCATTTGGGTGTTGGAACTGAGAGCGACTCTTCACCGCACCATTGCGGTGACCGTCTCCAGAGGGAGGATTAGTAGCCATTGCGTGTTACTCCATATACTACTAAATGAAGTTTGGACTTTTCACGACGCAGGTTTACCGTTAGAAATAACAGTCTCTACAAAACGCATCGCCAGTCGCCCCAAACATTCAAGCGACTGTCGAACGGTTCGGCGGTGAGGGTTGCAGCCCTTGCCGTCTTTTATTTGCCAGCCTCAAGACTTGACGAATCCCGTTCTTAGGTTTACATTTACAATAAATTTAGCGTTTTGTAAACCGGAGATGATAGATGTTTGGGGAGAGACTCAAGATAGCTCGTAAAAAAGCGGGTCTATCTTTACGTGCCCTTTCAGACAATCTGGGGGGTATCGTTTCCGCGCAAGCCATTGGCAAGTACGAGCGCGGCGAAATGATGCCAAACTCAACTGTACTGATTGCACTATGTTCAGCATTAAAAGTGAGTTTAAGCTACATGGCAGCACCATCTGGTGCGCGATTAGGCAATGTTGATTTTCGTAAACATTCAGGCACCCGTGTACAGGAACGTGCCGAAGTAGAAGCCAGCGTACTGGAACATGTTGAGAAATATCTTCTGATCGAAGAGATTCTTGAAATGGACAGTGCGGCATGGCATCAACCTTTTGAGCGCCGTGAGATGACTGCTCTTGAAGAAGGTGAAGAGGTCGCCCGTGAAGTACGTGATGCGTGGAACTTGGGCATCGACCCGATCCCAAATCTGACCGAGCTTTTGGAAGAAAAAGGCGTGAAGGTCATGATGCTGGATTTACCAGATCGTGTATCGGGTCTGACTTGCGAAGTCATGCGAGAGGGTAAGACCCCTGTCCCCGTAATTGTCGTCAATGCAAATCATTCATTGGAACGACGTCGTATTACTCTGGCGCACGAGCTTGGGCACAGATTATTCACTGCCGATTCTAAAATTGAAGAAAAAGCCGCGACCCGGTTTGCCAGTGCCTTCTTGATGCCGTCAGAGCATTTGACTGCTGAGACTGGTACTCGCCGTCGCACTGTTGGCGTTGAGGAAATCTATACCTTGAAACGTATCTACCGTGTCAGTGCAGCAGCATTGATCGTTCGGTTGCGCGATCTCGGTGTATTGTCAAATGAACGCCTAACTCGGATGTTCCAGACTTTCGCAAATCCGTGGCGACGAGTGGAACCACGTCCTCTTGAAGATGAAAATCAACAAGGGTGTTTTGAAATGCCAAAGCGTTTCCCAAGGCTGGTATATAGAGGACTTGCAGAAGACCTGATCTCCTTATCAAAAGCCGCTGAACTTTTATTCATGCCAGTAAAAGATGTTGAACAAGCAATGACTGAGGGGCTACCGGATGGTGCAAATCGTTGTGAGTGATAGCTCCGTTCTGATGGATTTGGCCCGAACGGGCCTAATCGAGTACACAGGCGGACTCCCCTTCGATTTTATCATTCCAAACACAATGTTCGCTCAAGAGCTTTTAGATTTGGGTGATTATAGTCGTGATCAACTGCTGGACATGGGCTTTTCCCAATCCGAAATTTAATCCGGCTCTCATAAGAATAATCACTGCGTAGTCTGAGGTTTGACAGCTTAACAGCGAAATTTGCTCCGCCGCTACTCTACCAAGTTCCTTGTGTGCTTCTCGAAGTGCCACGCCTTCACAGGCTGACAGGCTTTTCGTCAAACTAAGTGTGTTGAGTTGCGAAGAACTAAGAAGGTTTTCGAGAACGAGTAATCCGTCCCTGATTTACCTTCCAATGCCGTGAATATCTTCTGCAATTGCCAGTCGGAAAAAGGTAGCCGCTTATCCTGCTGATGCACAGGGTCAGCAACGGACAAATTCTTTGCCGGATTATGGTCCAGTAATTCTTCTTCGACAGCCCAATTCAGCATTGGACCTGTCCTGAAAAAGTGGAGTGTGTCTCCTGAGTTAAATATACTGACTACAGGAGAATATAATGAAGCGTACAATCACCCCGACATTTCGAGAAGAGGCTGCTCAGGTTGCTTTAAGTAGTAATCAGCCACGTAAAATTATTGCTGCTGATTTTGGCATTGGCATTAGCACATTAAATCGCTGGATTTCTGAATATCGCAATAAACAGATCCCTGAACCATCTGATGATGTTCAAAAAGAATTGGCCCGATTACGCCGTGAGGTTCGTGACCTGCGGGAGGAGAGGGACATCCTAAAAAAGGCAGCGCGCTACTTTGCGAGCCAAAAGCCGTGAAGTTTCAGTTTGTCCACCAACAGCGAAAGAACCACAGCATAGCAGAGCTATGTCGTGCGATGAGTGTTTCCCAGAGCGTTTTTTTTGCTTGACGCCATCGCCTTGTCAGCAAGCGCCAACGTGAAGACATGGTTCTGCTTGCCCATATCAAATCGATCCATTACGCCAATTATCAGTCTTATGGTCGAGGACGCATGAGCGATGAATTAAAGGAAGAAGGCATTTGCGTGGGCGAACACCGTGTTGCCCGGATCATGAAGCAAAACGGTTTGCGGATCGTGCGAAGCCAAAAATTCAAACGTACGACTGACAGCGATCATAATCACAATATCTCCCCAAACTTATTGGACGGAGATTTTACAGCAACTGCTCCAGATCAGAAATGGGCTGGCGATATCACTTATTTGTGGACGGGCGAGGGCTGGCTTTACCTCGCTGTTGTCATTGACCTTTATTCCCGCCGTGTCATTGGTTGGTCTGCAAGCCGACGTATGAAGAAGGATTTGGTAATTGATGCTTTGAACAAAGCCATTGCCCTTCGTAAACCACCAAAAGGCGTCATCTTTCATTCTGATCGTGGCAGTCAATATTGCTCAACCAAGTTCCGTAAACTGCTGGCAAAGTAGAAATTCAAACAGTCGATGTCTGGCAAGGGGAACTGTTATGATAACGCCGCTGTCGAGACCTTCTTCAAAACCTTGAAAGCGGAAATGGTTTGGAAAATTACCTTCCAGACACGCGATCATGCCAAAAAGGAATTGTTCAAATATATAAATGGGTTCTACAATGCCCGACGTCGTCATTCATATCTGAATGGCCTCAGCCCCATTAAGTTTGAAAGGCGGGCTGGGTAAGTGAGTGAGACACACTCCACTTTTTCCATACAGGTCCATCAACAACACCATCAATTACGATAGATGCTCTGTACCACCGTTATATGGATGATCCGGCTCGTAATCGTTCCAAGAAGACGATCATGACGTATCAATCAGTTTACGATGTTCTGATGGATGTATTTGGACCGGATAAATTTGTCCGATCGCCATATAATTTGGGCCAAGCGAGTGACAAAGTAACGGGTCCATCCTATATATTGCATTCTTTTCCGGATAATGCTATCCAACCCATCTGGCAGACAGGGCTGCCTTCCCGCGAAAGACGGCGTCACCCTTTCATATACGGGCGATCCTTTTAAAGTGATCATTGTCTTATTTTACTTTTAAGTTGGCAAAGCGGGCATGTCGATTTGACTTAGGAGTATTTTGACGATGAACCGATCGATCGAAGAACTAAAAATCCGCGCAAAGAAACTGCAACAAGCCGCAAAACGGTTTGATCCACAAGCCCTTGCCTACCTAAATATAAAACTTAATTCGGACCATCAGTTACAACGCAAAACCTGCCTGAATGTGTTGGCCCGCAAAATGGGTTTTACCGACTGGTCACATGCCCGTCACGTCCTTTCCGGCAGTGCCTCAATTGGTCAGGATATGGGAAAAATTTGGTATGAAAATGCCTGTAGCGCACATCTCAATAACTGGTTTGCCAGTTATGACGAAGCGAAGCAATATCTGACAGATCATCCCGATTTTTATCTGTTGCCATATAAAAACCAATTTATCGTGGCGGATCAAAACCTCATTGCGGTCCTTGGTTTGACAGATGAGTGTGCCGGATATTGGCATTCCATCGGGAACAATCTGGTTGACGGATATGGTACAGATGGCTGGCATGCCTTGGTCTGGCAACGCATTTCCCGCCGCCCAAACCCTGAATTTACATCTGCTTAAATCAACCAATTTTGGACAATAATTCACGTAACTGGGCGCCTTCTTCGGCGCTCAGTTTTTTAAGCATTCTGTCTTCGGTCTGCACATGAGAAATCACCATTTCTTCGGCCAAAGCAAAACCAGCCTCCGTTAACATGATTTTAAGGCCACGACGGTCATTGGGATCGACAATCCGCTTGATTAAATCGCGTTTTTCCAACCGATCCAACCTGTTGGTCATTGCAGAAGTCGATAACATCATCTCTTTTGCCAAAACAGATGGCGATAAGGTTTCGCCCTTTCCTTGGCGACGCAACGTCATAACTACATCAAACTGCGGAAAATCCAGATCATATCGCGATAAATTTGCCATGACGCCTCGGCGTAAAACTTCGCTGGCCCGCCACACATCACCGCAAATTGCCATGGATGTCGGATCGATATCCGGTCGTTCACGGCGCCATTGAGTCAAAATATCATCCGTATTTTTTGCACCCATTTGCGTATTGGAACAGACATTGATCACACTGTCTTGACTCATCGTACAAGATACCCTATATAGCTTCATATAAAGTAATTTGATATCAAACTATATTACATCAAATTACCAAAGTAGACTACCTGCCCCCCGCAACAAAGTAAAGGTTTTCAAACGATGACATCCCCCCGTCACTCTCACCACCCGATCCACCCTGCCTTTTTGCAACGTTGGTCGCCACGTTCTTTTGATGCACAGGCTGAATTGCCGGAGAACGATCTGCTGACCATTCTGGATGCCGCACGCTGGGCCCCTTCAGCCTATAATATTCAGCCATGGCGCTTCACCTACAGCATGCGAAACGACAGCCATTGGGCCAACTACCTTGACCTGCTTGATCCGTTTAATGCCGGATGGGCAAAAAACGCCAGTGCCCTGGTCTTTTTAGCCTCAGACAGCTTGGTCGAAGGACAAAACGGCGAAACGCCTCGACCGTCTCATTATCATCACTTTGACAGCGGTGCTGCTTGGGCGCAATTGGCGTTACAAGCAACCATCATGGGTTATAGCGCACATGCGATGGCAGGCATTTTCAAGGATAAAGCGGCGGCATATTTAGGCTTCCCTGAACGCTATCAGGTTCAAATTGCCGTAGCCTTGGGTAAGAATGACCATCCCGATAAGCTGAGCGAAGACCTACGCCTGCGTGAACAGCCAAGTGATCGTTTCACACTCGACGAAATCGCATTTAGGGGAGCTTTTCAACATGAATAAAATCAGCGAAAACCCCATTGCCTTGCTTTTAATCACCGGCCTTTTAATTGGCTTTAACTTTCCTTTGGGAAAATTAGCGGCAGAAGCTGCCATATCACCGACAGTCTGGGCTTTTGTCTTTTCACTCGGCGCTTGTTTATTGCTGTTTCCGGTTTTGGTTTCGCAGAAAAAACTAATTTTTCCGACCAAGGCCACATTGCGTTACATCGTTTTCTCAGCCATTCTCTCCTACATTATCCCAAATTTGTTGCTTTTTAGTGTCATGTTACGCATGGGGGCAGGATATATGGGGTTGATGTTTGCATTATCTCCGGTTTTTACCCTGTTTTTTGCTCTTAACTTACGCATGAACATCCCAAACCGTATTGGTTTAATCGGTATCCTTTTCGGCCTGATCGGCACCACCGTTGTCAGCATCAGTAAAGGGAGCTTACCGGACGCACCGCCTTGGGAACTGATTATTCTGGCGCTTTGCGTTCCCCTGTGCCTCGCCCTTGGTAACATCTATCGCACCATGGACTGGCCCGACAAAGGGGAACCCGACAGCCTTGCGTTCTGGAGCCATGCCATCGCGCTTCTTTTTTACAGTGGCCTGATTTTCTTTTATCAAACCGATGCCAGTTTTGGCGAAATCACCAACACACCCGTTGTTGTTCTCTTACAGCTCTTGGTCTCTGGCCTAATTTTTCCAGCTTTTTTCAGACTGCAAAAAGTCGGCGGGCCTGTTTTGCTCAGCCAAATCGGCTATGTGTCCGCTGCCGTTGGTTTGGTCTGCGCGGTTCTGTTTTTAGGGGAACGTTACGATATCACCACATGGGTCGGGGCTGGCATTATTGCTTTTGGCATTGCCCTTAGCATTCAGGCCCAACGTCAACAAACCACTTAAACAAAACGGGGAGGTTTCACACCCTTCCCCTTTTTATAACCTATAACAATCAATTATTTCTTGATCTCAATTTCAATCAACGTGACATCAAAATCATTGTTGTTAATCACATTATGTTCAACACCGGCATCGCGATAATAACACTGCCCACGCTTTAACACCGCATCCCGCACCCCTTTGTCACTCTCCATCATCAAAGTCGCATCTTCCATCGGAACAATCACGTAATCACGTTCATGTCGGTGCCATCGGGTTTGTGAATGGGCCGGGAAAAACAAGTGGTTCACACTGACTTTGTCGTTTTCAATTTGATTAGTCAGGGTGAACAGGCTTAATTGCGTCATGTGATATCCTTTGATTTTTACTTTTTTTGCACATTTGCACGAAAACAGTGTATTGGACAAGTTCCTGTCTTATAGGCTATGCTTTTCATTCTAATTTCAAGATATTTAAGATTGAGCAGTCCCATGAAACTCGCCATCATCTTTGTCACAAGCTTTCTTTTTCCCGTTTTTGCTTATGGACAAACCACTTTGAAAGAATGTTTTGCCCACCACAATCAATGTGTAGCAGATTGTTTTCAGCTGGATAGCGAAGGCAGCCAAGCAAGTTGCATGGCCCAATGTGCGGGCGCAGAAGCCACATGTGCGGGCGAAATCGGACTGGAAAGCACCAAGCCTTTCATTCGTAAAAAGACGGAACAGCTTGAACAGCTTCTAGAAGATTTTTTCGGTGATATCCTACCACAAGACAAACCCGTACCTCAGCCGGAAAATCAATCCGAGACCTAAACGGATTATCATAGTGCCTCACTCATTTGAGTGATGAAGCCCCACCCGCAGCACGTTAAAGTAGACATTACAGTGGCTTGAACATGCAACAGGTTGGTTTATGTATCACTCACAAGAATATATGGAAATCGGCGGCAAGCTTATCACCTGCCCTTATAATGAAGATGATTATATGTACGGCATTAACCTACATGGTCTGTTGTGTCGTTTACATGATAGCGGGGCAACCAACGCAAACGATTTCCTCAGCATTATCATCTCATCTATAGAATGTGAAAATCGACTTTCCGATAACCAAAAGATTTACGATATTTACAATCAGGTTATGAATGATCTTGCCAACCTTGGCGTCACCCCTGAACAATCAGCGCATTAAACACACAGGCATTTTACTTTAGGGCATCGCTCATGCGTTGCTGACGTTCTTGGATCTCGCGGGGCCAACGGCTTTTAATGAAAGCCAGAACCGAGCGGATTTCCGCATCACTCAGAATTTTCGCAAAGGGCGGCATCCCGCTTTTAAAACCTTCCGGTCCCAAGGCAGCACCGCCATGTTTGGTATAATCAAATAACAGTTTATCATCATGATGCCATGTATGACCGGTTTCATCATGGGGTGGCGCAGGTAAGGTTCCATCGTCCTTCGTTGTTCGCCAATCCGGTGTTTCACCTTCCAGTTTGACCCCATGGCATTCCGCACAATAAAGCCCATAAACCTGCTTTCCGCGCGCAACCATCTTTTCATCCTGCGGGTCAATTTTCGCATATGACCCTGACAGTTGGATAAACGCATAAGCCGCCGCAATCGCAACCAGGCTAATCCCAATATAAATAACCCCTTTATTCGACATTTTCGTAGCGTTGCCTTTGCGTTATTAAAGCGAAATACCTTTTAAGACCTTAAACATATTTACGGCAGCACGATCACTCAGTCCAGAGACGAAATCACTGACTTGCATCAAATGTTCATAACGGTCATTCTTGAACACAAATGGGTACTCAAGCAGCTGGATCACATGTTTATGTTTCGCCGACATGCGCTTAATATCCCCACCGCATTTTTCAAAATCCAGCATGGCACGGCAGAAGACATCCAGCAAGAAGCCTAAAACCTCATAACTGGCTGTTTCAATTTCCAGCTTGCGCCGTGTCCCAAAAATAGAACGTCCGGCAAATGTTTTACAGGCCTGGGCCTCTTGTGCAAAAGGTGTCGCCGCCAGCAGTTCCTGATCAAACTCACCTTTCAACAAGGCCTCTTCATGTTCGATAAAAGCATCCACCGTAGCTTTTATCAAATTGCTGATCGCTTTAGATCGCAAGAAACCCAGTTTTTCGGACTGACCCATGTCAGCATACCAGCCTTGTGACAACAAATGTGCCCGGCGTGCCTCGATCGTGTCGCCATGTTTGTGCGACCAGGCAAGCGGGGCCAGATGATGTTCGACCTCGTTAAACGACACACATTCCATCGTTACCCCGTCTTCAAGGTCGGCAACCCGGTAACAGATATCATCCGCAGCTTCCATCAAATAGGCAAGTGGATGACGACACCATAAATGATCATCCCCTCTGCGAAAGAGGCCCAAACGGTTAGCCACTTTTTCAAAAATCACTTTTTCCGATTGGCAAAAACCCGCTTTTTTTGCCTCAATCCCCTGCCTGTTTTTAATCGAAGCATCACCGGGATATTTCGTAAACGCGCCCAAGGCCGCATATGACATACGAAAGCCGCCCTTTTCACGAAAATAATCCAGCTTGTTCAGGATACGAAACCCCTGCGCATTACCTTCAAACGCCAAAAGATCGCGTTTTTGTGCATCACTCATGTCTGCACAAAACACCACATCCCTGTTTTCTTGAAACCATTGACCAATCGCAGATTCACCGGCATGACCAAACGGCGGATTCCCGATATCATGGGACAAACAGGCAACCTGAACGATATAACCGAAATCATGGGCCGAAATATGTGTCGGAATATTGCGCCCCCCTTCGATTAACTGTCGCCCGACACCAAAACCCAACGACCGCCCGACCGAGGCCACTTCAACGGAATGGGTGAGACGTGAACGCACACGCCCCCCGACAGACAAAGGATGAACCTGCGTTTTATCCTGCAAACGGCGAAAAAAAGAAGAAAAGGTAATCCGGTCTAGATCCAGCAAAAAAGGGCTTTCTTCCCGGCCTGCCGGGGCATCTTCATCCATTCCGATCCGGCTTGTCGATAAAAGATCGGCCCAATTCATCATCTCTTTTCATCCTCTCATACACTTGAAAATCCAAGGGTCTGCACAAAAACACTAGCCGATTGCACAAACTTGGTGAACGACTATTTTTAACGATAGAAAAAATCTATCGAAGTTATAAAAATAACTCATTTTACTAATGGAAATATTTCTTCTACATTCAGTTTCAGCAAACAAACACATCAACTGACTAACTACATATTTGGAGATTAGAAACATGCAAAAACGTGTACCCGACGTAACTTTTAAAACCCGCGTTCGTAACGATGCCATCGAAGGTGACAACCCGTTCGAATGGAAAGATCTGACAACTGAAGAGATCTTCGCTGGTAAAAACGTCGTTGTATTCTCTTTGCCCGGTGCTTTCACCCCGACCTGTTCTTCCACACACCTGCCGCGTTACGAAGAACTGTATGACGATTTGAAAGCTCAAGGCGTTGATGAAGTCATCTGCCTGTCTGTCAACGATGCCTTCGTTATGTACCAGTGGGGCCTGAAACTGGGTCGTAAAAATGTCTTCATGCTGCCGGACGGTAACGCCGAATTCACCCGCAAAATGGGTATGTTGGTTGATAAATCCAACCTCGGCTTCGGAATGCGCAGCTGGCGTTACTCCATGTACGTTGAAGATGGCGAAATCAAAGTCCTGTTTGCCGAAGACGGTTACGGCGACAATTGCCCGACAGATCCGTTCGAAGTTTCTGACGCTGACACAATGCTGAACTACCTGAAAAACCGCTAAGGTTTTTCACTAGGGAAATGAGGAAGGGCCGCCCCCCTGCCCCTTCACAAAGCCGCCCTTCCTCTTTCCTGCCTTCTCCCCCCCCTTTATTTGCCACACTCGTTTTCTTTAAACTTCCTTCCGTTTGAAAGGCAGAAACATGCCCGCACGCAAAGTAGATATCGCCATTATCGGCGCCGGTACAGCCGGTATGGGCGCATACCGCGAAGCCACAAAAGTCACAGACAATGTCGTCCTGATCGAAGGCGGCGAGTATGGCACCACATGCGCCCGCGTCGGCTGCATGCCTTCCAAACTTTTAATCGCTGCGGCAGAAGCTGCCCATTTTGGTGGGCATACACAGCCTTTTGGTGTCACCTATCAAGCCCCAAAAATTGATGGTAAAGCGGTCATGGCCCGGGTAAAATCAGAACGTGATCGTTTTGTCGGTTTTGTCAAAGAAGACGTTGAAGGCTGGGACGAGGTCAACCGCATCCGTGCTTATGCCAAATTCATTGATGATCATCATCTGGAATTAAGTGACGGCCAAATCATTGAAGCAGACCGGATCGTCATCGCCACCGGCTCCAGCACCTTTGTACCGCCGCCTTTCAAGGCATTTGGGGATCGTTTAATCATTAATGATGATGTTTTTGACTGGGACGATTTACCCGAATCCGTCGTGATCTTTGGTGCAGGTGTCATCGGTCTGGAATTGGGTCAAGCCTTACACCGCCTTGGCGTCCGTGTCTCCCTGTTTGGTCGTGATTATCTGGTCGGTCCATTGACAGACGATGTCGTTAAATTCAAGGCACGCGAAACCTTTATGGATGAATTTCCCTTTTATCCGCATGGCGAGGTCACCCGCATGGAACATGTCGGCGATCATGTGGAAATTGATTTTGTTGAAGATGGGGAAACAAAAACAGACCAGTTTGAATATGCCCTGATTGCCACAGGCCGCCGTCCCAATGTTGATAAACTGGGATTGGAAAATACCTCGATTAAACTGGATGAACGCGGCGTTCCGCACTTTGTTCTTGCAACCGGACAAACCAGTGCCAGCCATATCTTTATCGCCGGGGATGCTGGCAACAATATCCCGTTGCTGCATGAAGCCGCAGACGAAGGAAAAATCGTTGGCTATAACGCCGCACGTTATCCTGAAATTCGTGCCTTCACCAAATCAAGCCCCATCGCTGTCATGTTTAGCGACCCGCAAATTATGATGGTTGGCGAAAGTTACAAGGCTTTGGAAAAACGTAACGCCAACTTTGCCGTTGGGTCCGTTGATTTTAAAGGTCAAGGACGTTCGCGTGTCATGCTGGTCAATAACGGGATCTTGCGGGTCTATGGTGAAAAAGGAACCGGGCGTTTTCTGGGCGCAGAAATGGTCGGGCCACGCGCTGAACATATCGCACATTTGCTGGCTTGGGCACATCAGTCTGAATTAACAGTCAGTGAAATGCTGGATCGTCCCTTCTATCATCCTGTCGTCGAAGAGGGGGTTCGCACCGCCCTTCGCGATTTGAACAATGCTTTGGAACTCGGTCCCGTATCACCGGCACGCTGCATCGATTGTGGTCCCGGCGCGTAAACTGAGCGAAATAAAAAGGAGAAAGCACATGGGTGTTGAAATTTATACCAAAGACAGCTGCATGTTCTGTAAAAAGGCCAAGGAAATGTTTCAGGAAAACGGTATTCCCTATCAGGAACATGATGTCAGTACAGTCGCAAAATTCAAAACCATGCAAGACCGTATTGCCAATGCAAAAACCGTCCCGCAAATTATCATCGACGGGCATTTGATTGGTGGGTTTGAGGTCTTGGACGCCCACAAAGAGGCGATTTTTGCGAAACTTAAAAAAGCCTTGGCAGAAAAATAAATTCACGAAATGTTGAAAAGCGTTGAGGCAATAAGCCTTGACGCTTTTTTTATCGGCTCTATCTTCAAAACCAGACTTTTGATTGAAAGGGGCCAGACATGTCCAAACAATATGATTACGACCTCCTCACCATCGGTGCAGGATCGGGCGGTGTACGCGCCAGCCGCATGGCTGCACAAAAAGGCGCACGTGTCGCCGTCTGCGAAGAAGACCGGGTGGGCGGGACATGCGTTTTACGCGGCTGTGTCCCCAAAAAGCTGCTGGTCTATGCGTCTGAATTTTCCGGTCATTTTCAGGATGCCAGTGGATTTGGCTGGCATGTCGGACAAACCGCTATTGACTGGCCTCGACTAATCGCCACAAAAAATAAAGAACTCGATCGTTTGAACGGGATTTACAACAACATCTTGTCCAGTAATGGTGTTGAAACCCTGCAAGGTCGTGGCACGATCATTGACGCCCACACCGTCGAAGTCGCCGGAAAACGCTACACTGCAGAAAAGATTCTTATTGCCGTCGGCGGCTGGCCGACGATGCCCGCAATCCCCGGCATTGAACATGCCATTACATCGAATGAAGCCTTGGATTTACCGGAATTACCACGCCGCATCACCATTGTCGGGGGTGGCTATATCGCGGTTGAATTTGCCGGTATTTTCGCTGGAATGGGTGCGGAAGTCACCGAAATTATCCGCGCTGATCGCATCCTGCGTGGCTTTGACGATGATTTACGATCCGAACTGGAACGTGAAATGATCAAACGCGGGATCAAAATCCTGTCCTCCACCACCGTTGAATGCATCAACAAAAAAGCCAATCATTTTGAACTGGTCCTCGGTGATGGCGAAAGCATTGAAACAGATGCCGTGATGTACGCCACAGGCCGTAAACCCAAAATTGATGGCCTTGGCCTTGAAGGCGTTGGCGTTGCCATTTCCGACAAAGGGGCGATTAAAGTCGATGACAATTACCGCACCAATGTTGAAAGCATCTACGCCATTGGTGATGCCACCGACCGGGTCTGCCTGACCCCGGTTGCCTTGGCCGAAGGTATGGCATTGGTCAACCATCTGTTTGGCGGAGAAAGTGCAGGTGTAGATTATGAAAACATCCCTTCTGCCGTCTTTTCACAACCACCTTTAGGTACTGTTGGCTTAACAGAAGCACAGGCCCGTGAACGTTACGGCAAGGTTGATGTCTATACATCCGGTTTTCGTGCTATGAAACATACCCTATCCGGGCGGGATGAACGCACCTTTATGAAACTGATTGTGGACCCAAAAACGGACCGTGTCGTCGGGGCACACATGATGGGACCGGATGCCGCAGAGATCATGCAAGGTCTTGGCATCGCTATGAAGTGTGGGGCAACCAAAGCCCAGTTCGATGCCACCATCGGCATTCACCCCAGCGCCGCAGAAGAATTTGTCACCATGCGCGAAAAACGACCTGAGGAAGAATAGCACCTCCTTTGTCCGACTATTAAAGTCGGGTAATTGACGAACATCAATTACCTGAGTGTTTTAGTTGGATATAAAAGCGGCAGTCGATGAGGCTCTTGTGATTCTTGATTTTTGGCTTCGCCCCTATAACTGACTATTTTAGTAATATACTAGTACAGTCATTTATTTTTAGGAGCCACACTGGAAATAATCGCGATAACATATGTCAATGCAGCCCCCCTCCCGCAGCGACATATGTGCGATTTAAGCGAGGGTGGAACGAACGGCCCTCCTTTTGTTCCACCCTCCCGCTTCCTTCTTTCCACGACATAAAATTACTTACAAACGCAACCAGCTTGCCGTTACGTCAAGCTTTCATAGAGTTTTCGTAAGAAAGCGACGTTTTCTGCTGGAAATCCCATCGATTCCCTTTTATACGAGATGTACAGATTTTATTTTAAGACACATTTCAGATTTTAAGGATTCCAGACAATGGCCCAAAAATGGACCCCAGATAGTTGGCGCAACAAACCGATCCGTCAGGTGCCGACTTATACGGATGCGGAAAAAGTAAAACAGGTCGAAGATACCCTGTCAGCTTATCCCCCGCTGGTCTTTGCGGGCGAAGCACGTCGCCTAAAAGCTGAACTCGCCGATGTTGCAATGGGCAAAGGTTTTTTGCTCCAAGGCGGCGATTGCGCGGAATCTTTTGCAGAATTCCACCCCAATAAAATTCGCGATACCTTCCGTGTTTTGTTGCAAATGGCTGTGGTTTTAACTTTCGGGGCCTCCTGTCCCATCGTAAAAGTCGGACGTATGGCCGGACAATTTGCCAAGCCGCGTTCTTCCGATAACGAGACCATCAATGGTGTCACCTTGCCGAGCTACCGTGGCGATGCGGTCAACGGAATGGAGTTCACCGAAGAAGCCCGTATCCCGGACCCGGAACGCCTGATCCGTATGTACAATCAGTCTGCTGCGACTTTGAACCTGATCCGCGCCCTTGCGCAAGGCGGTTATGCCAACCTGAACAAAGTGCATAAATGGAACTTGGATTTCGTTTCCGGTACTGAGGAAGGCAACCGTTATCAGGATTTGTCTGATCGTATTTCCGATGCCTTATCCTTCATGGATGCTTGCGGCGTCAGTGGCGACACGGTTGCGTCTTTGCGCGAAACAGAATTTTATACTTCACACGAAGCCTTGCTGC